>JAFWWO010000018.1 GCA_017523325.1 Anaerotignum sp.
CTCATATTTTCTACGTCACAAACCCTTGGGGAACAGGGACTTCGCTTAACGAATGTGACGGTCAGCGGTTATGACAAGGACGGAAAAACGGTTTATTTGAAATCGGGCATTCAGACTGCTGAAGCAAGCACCCAAGTGGAAGCGGTAATCAATTACGATGTGAATGGCGATAAGGTAGTGGATTTGCTGGATATTACCTTCTGCCAGAAGTACTACCAACGGACAAATCGCAGCAGTGATTGGGATTTGATTTCTCAATGCGATTTGGACGGAAACGGCAAAATTGATATTGCTGATTTGGTGATGTTGGCGGCAGTGATTTGACAGAATGTAGGAGGGGGTTGCATCAAAAGAGGCAGCCCTCTCTTTGGTAAAACCAAATAAACCCCCAGCTATGCCGAAATGGTAAAAAGATAGTAGACACAAAAAAGCAAGTCTACTATCTTTTTTATTAAGGAGGGGATGGAAATGAAGAAAGGACATCCAAAAGGGAAAAGAACAGATATTACAATAGAGATTTTAAAATATCTGTAGTTCAGGAGGTACTATAAGTGGAAAAACAGAAACGGTGAACCAAACATATATCGTAAGAATCAGATTATATTAGAGGCATACATATTGGATTTGCACAAAAAACATCCGGCTTCGGGCTATCGAACCCTTAACTCAAGGCTGCGCACAGAGACAGGATTGGTTGTTTGTAAAATAAGTGTATTGCGCTCCATGCAAAGATTGAATATCCGTGCCAAAACAAGGAAATTTCGGAAATCTGCATTTTTTGGTACGGAAAATATATGATGCCCGAAGCTGTTTAATTGAAATTTCCATACCGATGTATCAATGGCAAAGGTTGTAACGGATATTACACATGTTTACTATCATAAAAAACTTTACCGTTTCGTTTGTTATCTTGACTTGTATAATAATGAAATATTGGAATGGAATGTAAGGATGGCGAAACTATGGAACTTATCTTTCCGTCCTTAAGGCGTCTTTTGGAGAGAAAAAAGATGAGTAATGACGTTCCGCTGATTTTGTGCAGTGACCAAGGAAGCCGATATTCATCCGCAGGCTATCAACGCTTTCTTAAAGAGTACATGTTACTCAAAATATGTCAAGGGCAGGCACCCTTCATGAAAATGCTGTAATTGAGAGTATTTTCGGTGGGTTTAAGGAATTTTTAAGAGCCGAATACTTTTCTGAATATATTCTGAATATAATGAGCATATTAATACTCTTATGGCTCGTGCTGTATATGAATTTAATAACTTTACACCCTCGCACAAACTTAGCTACAAAAGCCCTGTCCATTTTAAAGTTGAACAAGGCTTTGTATGAATCGGTTTTTTGTGTTTGCTAACTGTTGACTTTTGCAGCTGAGCCGGCGGTCCTGATTTTTCTGAAGAATAAATCTATTGCTTCCCCGTAGAGCCGATGCCGCCTCTATCCTCATTGCCCAAATCCTCCGTTTCCGCAAAAGAAAGGGCAGGCTGATGGGCGAATATACGGAATTGACAGATACGGTCGTTTACTTCAATGACGGTATCCCGCAGAGCATAGGCAGGGAAGAACCATTGGTCGTTGTTGCCGCAGTAGCTTTCATCCACGATGCCGCAATGGTTGGTCTGTATTATGCCGAAGTTTTTGAACGTAGAGCTGCGGGGTACAATATGGGCTTCATAGCCCTTGGGCAGCTGCATGGCAACGCCCAGAGGAATTAACCGAAATTCGCCTGCTTTTAACTCGATGTGTTCTGCTGCCCGCAGGTCCACCCAGTCGGATTTGCCGTCGATGTAACGGAGCTTTTCGATAGTATCGCTGAGGTATCTGATTTTAATGGTTTCCATGTGTTTTCCTTTCTCACTCCGCTGCATAAAGATAGAGGGAGCTGTTTTGTAATGATTTTTGTACGTCGATGATACGCTGGTTAAAGCTGCCCTTCCAGTGGAGCTTGGTATCCTTCAAATCCTTTACGAATTTGCCGTCCACCAATACGTCGATATACGCCATCAGGGGCAGGGCGCTGATTTCCTCCCAACGGTAGCCGGTATAGAGCCAGATGTTTTTTTCAGGGAATGTTTCCCGTATCTTTTTCGCCAGCCGCTCCACCTCCGGTCGGTTGCCTATGTAAAGGGGGTCGCCACCGCTAAAGGTAATGCCGCTGATATAATCTTGGTTGAGTGCCGCCAAAAGCTCTGCTTCTGCAGCTTCATCAAAGGGCAGTCCGCCGTCCGGATCCCAAGTGATGGGATTTTGACAGCCTTCGCAGCCATGGGAGCAGCCTGCGACCCAAAGCACTACCCGTAAGCCTTCGCCGTTGAGCATATCGTCCTTGGTAATATTATGGTAGTGCATCGCTTACATACTCTTCCTTTCTGCGATTTCCGCCATTTTCGCATCGTTCAGGCGGGTATCTCCTTTCACACGGGAATAGGAGAGATAGCCGTTCATACGGTCGATTTTTGTCAGGTTATGACTACCGCATTTGGGGCAAACGTCCATCTCCAATTCCTGATGGCCGCAATCGTCGCAATAGGCAAGGGATAGATTGACCCCTTCGTAAAAGCCCAGCTTCATGGCACGGCGTACCAAAGCGCGAATGGCGTCCAAATTATAATCAATGGGGTATTTGACATACTGGATTTTGCCGCCGTTGGAAAGATCCCAGAAGCGTTTTTCCAAATCCTGCTTTTCAATGGGGGTAATATCCTCCGTCACATGGCAATGGAAACTGTTGCTGACATAGGGTCTGTCGGAAACATTTTCGATGACGCCGTATTTCTTGCGGAACTGGGTTACTTGCAGGCCGCAAAGGCTTTCCGCCGGTGTGCCGTAGATGGCGTAAAGATTGCCGTCGGCTTTTTTGAATGCCGCAATTTTATCGTTGATATGCCGGAGGGTATCGATGGCGAACTGCCCGTCCTCCACCAGAGATTTGCCGTTATACAGCTCCTGCAACTCATTCAGTGCGGTAATGCCGAAGGAAGCCGTCGCCGATTTCAGCAGAGGTTTGATTTTATCATGAATTCCCAGATGCCCGCCGTAGAAGCCGCCCTCGCAGTAGGCAAGGGGGTTGGTGGACGCCCGCATTTCGCCCAGATACGCATAGGTACGAATATGCAGCTGACGAATCAGCTCCAGGTAATAATCCAGCACCTCATAGAAAGGACGACTTTCCTGCTTTGCCTTGGCATAAATCATAGGCAGGTGCAGGCTGACGGCACCGATATTAAACCGCCCTACATATACAGGCTTGTCCGCCTCATCGGCAGGCTCCATGCCGCCTCTTTCAAACCAAGGGGACAGGAAAGCACGACAGCCCATGGGGCTGATGATGGCGCCGTATTTTTTATACATATCCGCCACATAGCCCTCGCCGGTCAAAGAAAGCCAATCGGGGTACATGGTCTTGGAGGAGCAGAGGATACCTGCTTCGAATACGTCCTCCAGTTCTTTGCCTTTGCCGTGTAAGTTTTCGTCATATAAAAATACCAGTTTCGGGAAAAGAACCGGCTTTTTGCAGTTCTTTTTCCCCTGTCCCTTCCGGCGGACATTCAGCATGGTAATGGCAGCCATTTTGGCGAATTTCCCTCTGCCCGTACCGAAGGTCATGGTGATAAAAGGGTAATCCCCGCGGCTGGAGGCAACGGTATTGAATTTATACTCCCAGCCTTGGAATCCCTGCTCAAAATCCTTGAGAATATCCTTCATGGCCTCTCTATCGGCAATTTTCGGGGTCAGACCCATATCGATATAGCGGCGGTAGAATTTCTCATAGCTACGCTCCGCAAAGGGTTCCAGCAAAATATCCACGGAGGGCACCGTAAAGCCGCCGTATTGCTGGCTGGCTGCGGAAAGCACGATATCCCCGATGACATCGAAAGCCACTTCCAGTGTTTTCGGCTCGTTATACCAGAGATTGCCCATTTCAAAGCCGCCGGTCAGTACTTCTTTTACATCGAACAGGCAGCAGTTCATGGTATCCCTGCGGGCGGACATATCGTGGATATAGATATACCCGTCCCGACAGGCCTGCAATTCCTCTGTTGTCATGAAAAACTTCTGATACAGCTCTTTATTCAGCTGATTGAATACCAAAGAGCGTTTGGTGGAAACAAGAGCGCTGTCTGTATTGCTGTTTTCCTTATCGCCGATATACATGATGGACTGGCTTTTTTTATACACCTCGTCCAGCATTTTGACGAAATCCTGCTTATAATTGCGGTAATCCCGATAGCTTTTTGCCACCTCCGGCTTCACCTGTTCCAATGCACTTTCCACGATATTGTGCATTTCCGCAATGGGAATCCCTTCCTTGCCCAAAGAGCGTGCTTTATCCTCCACGAACTGACAGATGAAATCCAATTCCTCCTGGGTGAATTTCACTAAAGCGCGATAGGCAGATTTATTTACGGCAACCACGACTTTTTGCACATTCCATGCTTCGTGGGTGTTATCTTTTTTAATGACGTACATAGATATTCCTCCTTCCTTTCAATTTTTCTCTATAAGGGTGTTTAATCAATTTACCATATATTGTGTTAAAATGCAATAGAAAATGGAAAAATGATACAACATATTGTAAAAGCAAGAAAGAACCCCATCAATTCGTGGAGTTCTTTTGCATCTTACATATAAGGATTGGAGCGGCGTTCCGCTTCCAGCGTTGTGGCAGGGCCATGGCCGGGATAAACGTGGTAATCACCGGGCAATGCTTTCAGCCGTTTCAGGGATTCCATAATCTCTCCCCAATCGCCGGTTTCCAAATCGGTTCTGCCGCAGGAGCCCTGAAAGAGGGTATCGCCGGAGAACAGGGCGTTATCGCAGATGAAGCACAGGCTTCCCTCCGTATGCCCGGGGGTCAGCAGGACTTGGAAGGTCATCTGCCCCACCTGTACCGTATCGCCCTCATTGACCAGTACATCGGGCTGTACGGTGACAGCGCCGCCGGTATAAAGAGAACAGTTGACGGCAGGGTCGGTCAAAACACGCATTTCCTTTGCCCCGGCTACAACGGTACAGCCGTATCTTTCCCGTACCTCCGCCACGGCACCAATATGGTCAAAGTGGCCGTGGGTCAGCAGGATATGGGTCGGCTTCAGGTTATTCTGGGCGATATAGGAAAAAAGGGGATTGGGATCGCCGTCGCAGTCGATAATGGCGGTAATGCCTGCATCGTCGGAAACGACATAGCAATTTGTGCCCACAGAGCCGGAAGCATAGCAAGCGATTTTCATGGTGTTGACCTCCTTGGTTTATCTGAAAGAATAAAATTTTCGCTGTTTTTCAGATTATAGCAGTATTGGTGGGAATATGCAAGGCGGGAGAGAGTTGCAGATGATTTTTAGGGAAGTTTTCGATAATTTATGTATTTGCATGAAATGCTATATTCTCACTTGATGTTATTTCCGCCCCTTCGGGCAAAATGAGGTTACGTTTACAGCAGGGTTCGCCGTGATACAGTACAACAAGATCACCGTGCTGTACTCCCGTTTTCAGTTGGTGACGAGAACATGGACGGCGGCGAGAAGAAACAGCTAACCCAACAGCATCATGCGCCGAAAGATGAGGTTAAGGAGGTGGAGCAAATCCGCAAAAATGTTTACAGTATTTTGGGAGAGGAAAACAGCAGAGAGCAGCCGACAAGAAAGCACGAGATTGAACGGTAAAAGAAAGGCGGCGGGATAATCAAACTGTCCCGCCGTTTTTGTTTTGCAGTTGATTTAGATTGACAAATCGCAATTTGTAATTATGTTTGTTAATCGATATTGCACCCGGCTAAAATGGCTTATTCACTCTGGTTTAAGCCATGTTCCTGTATTCCATAGTATATAGCGTTACGCTATGCCCGACCTGTTTTTCCGCAACTTTTTTCATGCCGCAGTGTTCGTATTTAGCAACTTTTTCCGGGCTGTCTGTGTCAAGTATGCAAGGGCAGTTTCTTTTGTCAGCTTCCTGAAACGCCGGTTCAAGTATATTTTTCATGTATCCCTGCCCCTGATACTGTCGAAGGACAACTAGCATGGAAACGGCTATGTAGTCGTCGGCGTCTTTATAAAGTTTGACATACTGCTCGTTAGATAAAGCCGCAATTTTCAAAAGTGAACGAAACTTTACCGTTTTGATCATCCGAAGAACCATTTGAAACTTGATACTTGCCGGCATCTTTATCTTTTTATCCCAATAAGCAAGAAACCCCTCGTAATTGTCACTCAGGGCGTAGAGCGTTCCCATTCGATAATATCCCTCAGTGATGGCAATAAAAGCATTAACAATGTCCTCTTTCGGAACCGTCTCGGCAATACCCGGGGAAGCAGCAAAGGCTTCTCCGATGAGTCTGCCATACCATTCTATTTGATTTTGGGACCAATTATCTACGTGGATCATTTTGCCACCTCCATAAATGCAGATTATAAAATCAGTTTAACACAAAAATGCGAACAATTCTACCACACAAACAATCGACGAAAAACATCAATGAATCTAAAAAGGCGTTTGACAAAACGCTTCATGGTTTATCTGAAAGAATAGGACTCTCGATATTTTGTGCATTTTGTTATTTCTGCCCCTTCGGGCAAAATGGGGTTACGTTCACAGCAGGGTTCGCCATGACATTCGTACCCCCGCAAAAACCGGTGACTCGCTGTACTTTTTTTGAAAAAAAGTACGAAAAAACGTGGGAACCGTTCCGAAAAGGTTCCCACACCCTC
>JAFWWO010000019.1 GCA_017523325.1 Anaerotignum sp.
CATGGTTTATGATAATCGACCCGATTGCCCATTATTTGGTCGAAAATTGCCCCCACCAAAAGCCGCATACCAAAATGATATGCTGTTGTACCAAAAGTAATGGCAAGGGACAGTCCATAGCCATAGGTGTGATATAGAATGGTTGTTATTACAGTCAGCACCCCACTAAGCAATGCGGCACTTTTCATTATCCTTGGCATAAATCTCTCTCCATCTGCCCGAACCAAAGCCTTATTCCCGCCCATTATCCACCGAGGGTCAAATGCAGTCGGAACCCTTTTTTTCAAAAAAATTAGCGTAACCCGCCGGGATTACGCCAATCTTATTTTTCCATTAACCCAGAATGATTTTTGTCAGTTCCACAGGGTCTACAATTTTACCGTCCTTGTAAACACGCATATTGCCGGAAGCAATTTCATCAATCAAGATTACCTCGTTGTTGTTATAACCGAATTCAAACTTAATGTCATATAAATCCAAGCCCTTCTTCGCCAGCTCGTCCGCAACAATACGGGTGATTTTCAGTGTCTGCTCCTTCATGCTGTCATACATTTCGCCGCTCATGACACCCAATGCAATCAAGCCGTCCTTCGTTACCAGAGGGTCGCCCTTTGCATCGTCTTTGAATGTGGTTTCTACATAGCCGCCCTCCAAAACAGCGCCGTCGGCAATATAATCACCATAACGACGGATAAAGCTGCCTGTTGCTTTCAAACGGCAGATAACCTCCAGCCCATGGCCGAATACCGTTGCCGGCAGAACCTCCATGGTTGCTTGATCAATATCAGCGGAAACATAATGTGTTTTGATGCCGGCTTTTTTCAGTACCTCAAAAAACAGAATGGAGGTTTCCAAATTTGCCCTGCCAATGCCTTCGATGGTCAAACCAACGGCGTTTTCACCGGGATCGAACACGCCGTCCTTCCCTGTGCAATCGTCCTTGAACTTCAACAGTACGTTACCGTTTTCCAGCTTATAAACGTCCTTTGTTTTGCCCTGATAGATTTTTTCCATTATTGTTTCCGTCCTTTCTTCCATACGTCAATACTTGAACAAAAGTTTCAATCAACTCAAATGTACTGCAAAAAAGGCTTGCATGCAAGTATTTTTTCTCTCTGTCGCAAAATCTTGTGAAATTTAGCAGTTCAGCGGCCTATCTCAAAAAAATTTTTACGGCTGAAAATTCAAAAAACGTGATTTTTCATAAAAAAGACCGCACCAACCGGCAAAATTATGCAAATTTTCGCCTAAGGCATTTTATTTTACATCGGCTGCATCGCCCCAAACATGGTCTAAGCCATAGAAATCCCGTTCTTCTTTATTAAACAAATGCACCAACAGATTGCCGAAATCCAACAAAATCCAAGTACCTGTGCTATATCCCTCAGAATGATGCAGGCGCATTCCTTCCTTAAAGAGCTTCTGCTCCACCTCGTCCGCCATGGCCCGCAGGTGGTTCACGTTCTTCCCGCTGGCAATGACAAAGCAATCGGCAATATTAGACAGGCCCTGTAAATCCAGCACCTTAATATCCTCGCCCAGTTTATCCTCCAAAACAGCCTGTACGACCTTTGCCGCCTCCAATGCTTCCATTCAAATTCCTCCTTCAACGGTTTTTATAATATTCCAAAGCCTCCACGGAAAGGGGGTGTAATAACCTGCCCCGCTCCTTCACAAAAGCAATGGTTTCCTCCAGAATATATTTCATTGCCATATCCAAATCCAGATAGGCCAAACGCCTTGCCTCCTCCAGTCCATCGAACTTTTCCCGATTGGGCTCGATATAATCGGCGATGAATATGATTTTCTCCAGCAAGGACATATCCGCCCTGCCTGTGGTATGGTAGCGAATTGCATTGAGAATTTCCTCATCCTCCACCTGATACTCCCTGCGGGCAACCTCCGCCCCCAAAAAGGGATGAATCA
Source organism: Anaerotignum sp. (assembly GCA_017523325.1). Lineage (GTDB taxonomy): Bacteria > Bacillota > Clostridia > Lachnospirales > Anaerotignaceae > Anaerotignum_A. The sequence goes on from JAFWWO010000019.1 coordinate 1,927, forward strand.
AATCCGTCTGCTGCTCCATAATCTCGTCGGTTTTGATTTTATATTCCTTGCATAAGCGCAGCCGCAGCTCTTTGGGGTAATCCTTGGCACAATCATGTAAAAGCCCGGCAACTCTGGCCTTCTGCTGATCCTCATAGCAGCCGTAAATTTCCGCCAGCTTCACTGCCTCATCCGCTACGCCCAAGGTATGGATATACCGCTTCACGGAAAGGGCAGACTGCAATTTTTCCTGCATCACTTCCAAAGGCAGCATAAACTTCACCTCTTCCTGTTGGGCGTGCTGATACAGCCCGAATTTATGAATATAATCCTCTACCTCTTGGGGCAGAAGGTATTTAATGGGTTCACCCTTTAAGGCACGATTGCGTATATCGGAGGAGGAAATGGCCAAGGCCGGCACCTCCATATAATGGATACGGCTGGCGTATTTTTCCCGAATTTCTCCGATTTCTTCAAACAGCTTATTTTTCTGATAACCCGGGCGGGTCACTGCTACAAAATCACACATAGCCAAAAGCCGCTCCGGCTCCTTCCATGTCATGATTTGATGAATGGCGTCCGCCCCCGTAATGAAATACAGCCGCACGTCAGGACGGCATATTTTTTTCAGTTCCTCAATGGTATCAATGGTATAGGTGACTCCGGGGCGGTCAATCTCAATACGGGATACTTCAAAATTCTCATTCCGCATGGTCGCCAACACCGTCATCAAATAGCGGTGTTCGTTATGCGTCACCTGACGGTTATCCTTATGGGCCGGATGCCCCGCCGGCATAAACACCACCTTGTCCACCTTAAAACGATGGCGTACTGCCTCCGCCGTTACCAAATGCCCATGATGGATAGGGTCAAAGGTTCCGCCCATAATGGCAATGCTTTTGCAGTCTCTAAAATTTGCGATTTCGTTTCTCATGCTTCTTCCTCTTTCCCACTTTGCCCCATTTGCTGAATGTATTC
>JAFWWO010000020.1 GCA_017523325.1 Anaerotignum sp.
GTTTCCCACTTTGCCCCGCTTGGGGGCAACCAAATGCTATTACCCACCGTTTTTATTTTTTTGCCGGCGGCAATTCAATCACCGGCTTTTTAGAGGGGCGGTATAACACAAATTTATTCCCGATGACCTGCACAACATCTGCCCCCGTTCTGCTGGCAAGCAGTTCTGCCGCTTCCGCCGCTCCAAGCATATTATTATCCAACACACTGATTTTCACCAATTCTCTGGCTTCCAAGGCGTGATGTACCGTATCCCGCAATTCCGGCGTCACGCCATTTTTGCCTACCTGAAAAATGGCATCTATCCCATTCGCCATGGAACGCAGAAATGCTCTTTGCTTACTCGTCAACATAAATGCTCTCCTTTTATGTGTATTTTTCTCCATATAATCCTAATCATCATAGCACAGAACCCTTGTATTTGCAACGAAAAGGGAAAAACTGCCGTTCCCTCTCCACAAAAAAAGCGATGAGAGGGTATTCCCCGCTATCCCATCGCTTATTTCTATTACTCTTCCTTCGGAATCCCTTTATATACAAAGCCTTTTTCCCCATCTACGGTAATCAATGTATCGTTGGGGATAAAATCTACTACCTTTGCATTACACACAATAACGGGAATATCTAAAGCGCTGCCCGCAATCTGGGCATGGCAATCCACGTTTTGATCCAAAGGCCCTACCACAATGGCCGCCGCCTTTTGGATATAGGGCATAAAGCCGGAATCCGTCGCCGTAGTGACAAGGATATCTCCCTTTTGGAAAATATGCTCCATATCGTCCCCAACCTTGATGATTCTTGCCGTACCGCTAACCTTCTTTTTACCGATGCCATCGCCCTTGCAAAGCACATCGCCAACGATATCCACCCGCAAGGTATTGGTAGCACCGCTGACACCCAAAGGCATACCCAGTGCAAATACCACCGTATCGCCGGTTTTGACCAGACCGCTACCCTCGGTGATTTTCATGGCCGTATCAAAAACACCGCCCTTGGGCAATTCTCCTTGATACAGCAAGGGCTTACAACCCCAAATGAGATTCATCTGCCGCCAAACCCTCTCCTCTGATGTACCTGCCACAATGGGGCAAACAGGACGATGCTTGGAAATCATTCTGGCGGTAAATCCGGATTTTGTAATGGTACAAATACAGGCGGTATTTAACTCCGCCGCCGTGGTACAGGCCGCAAAGCTGATGGCATTGGTAATATTCACTCTGGCAGGCTCCGTCTGCTGTGTCAGGCGATTACCGTAATCGATACTGCCCTCCGTCCGCTCCGCAATCCGTGCCATTGTCGCCACTGCCTCCAGCGGATAGGCACCCATAGCTGTTTCGCCGGAAAGCATAATGGCGTCGCTGCCGTCAAATATGGCATTTGCCACATCATTTGCCTCGGCTCTGGTGGGACGGGGGCTATTGACCATGCTTTCCAGCATCTGTGTGGCCGTAATGACAGGCTTACTATGGCGGTTTGCCTTAGCAATCAGCATTTTCTGCACAAGAGGGACTTCCTCCGGCGGTATTTCCACACCCAAATCCCCTCGGGCAACCATAATCCCGTCGGAAACCTCCAGAATACTGTCGATATTATCCACACCCTCCTGATTTTCGATTTTGGATATGATATGGATATTCTCGCCGCCGTTTTCCTCCAGCACGCGGCGGATATTCACCACATCTGCCGCTGTGCGGATAAAAGACGCCGCTACAATATCAAAACCGTTTTCCACACCGAATTTCAAGTCCGCAATATCCTTTTCCGTCAACGCCGGTAAATTCACCTTCACGCCGGGGATATTGACCCCCTTACGGGAGCTGAGCTTTCCGCCGTTGATAACCGTACAATGCACATCTGTATCCGCCACACTTTCTACCTGCAGCTCCACTAGCCCATCATCAATCAGCACACGGGAGCCCCTGGATAAATCCTTCGGCAAATCCCCATAGGTCACGGAAACGATGGAGGCATCTCCCTCCACCTCTCTCGTAGTCAGTGTAAAGGCATCCCCCTGCTCCAGGTGGATTTGCCCTTCTGCAAAGGTTTTAATGCGGATTTCCGGCCCCTTTGTATCTAAAATCAAGGGAACGGGCTTCCCCAACTCCTCCCTCGCCTGCTTCAGTTTCGCAATGGTTTCCCCATGGCTTTCATAAGTGCCGTGGGAAAAATTGATACGAGCCGCATCAAGCCCGTTTAATATCAGCTTTTTTATGGTCTCCACATCATTGGTGGCCGGCCCCAGCGTGCAGACAATTTTCGTTCTGCGCATACCTATCTCCTCATTTCCTACAAAGATTGCCCCCTATTAGATGGCAAGAACTTTAATGACATCATACACTTCTTTATCCAAATGCTTTGTCATGTTCATGGATTCAAATAAATCCAAAACCTCATATCTGCCGTTATTAAAGGCAATCACTACATTTTCTCTGCCCTCCAGCAAAGCCTTTACGGCATGATATCCCATCATAGAAGCGTGCATACGGTCCGTCGCCGTGGGACTGCCACCCCTTTGCAGATGCCCCAATATCGTGGCTCTGGTCTGGATACCGGTGATTTCCTGAATATCCTTCGCCAGCTTTTGGGTACCGCCTACCCCTTCCGCCACGACAATCAAGTTATGGCGTTTTCCGATGCTTCTGTTCTCCAATATCTGCTGAATGACCTTATTGCTGTCGATATTATCCTTTTCTTCGGGGAACATGACGTCCTCCGCACCACCGACCATACCGCACCAAACAGCAATATAGCCCGCATCTCTGCCCATTACCTCCACCACGGAGCAGCGTTCATGGGAACTGGAGGTATCCCGCAACTTATTGAGGGCGTCCATTCCCGTATTAACCGCCGTATCAAAGCCGATGGTATATTCCGTGCTATTCATATCCAAATCAATGGTGGCGGGAATCCCCACGCAGTTGACTCCACGCCTTGCCAGCTCCGCCATGCCACGATAAGAACCATCGCCGCCGATGACAACCAATGCGTCCAGACTCAGTATCTTATAAATGGCCGCCGCCTTATCCAGTCCTTCCTCCGTCATCATTTCGGGACAACGCGCCGTATGCAGAATCGTACCGCCCAGATTCATCACATTGGAAACGTCCTTGCTGTGCATTTCCTTGATTTCGCCGTTAATCAAGCCATTATACCCCTTGCGGATACCAATGACATCTATATCATGATATTTTGCTGTTCTGACAACGGCACGAATTGCCGCATTCATGCCCGGTGCATCGCCGCCACTGGTTAGTACGCCGATTTTTTTCAGCTTCTTGTTTTCTTCCATCTGCAATTCCTCCCAATCTTTCTGCATTTTTGCAGACTATATTTCAAAGACAATGTTGGTCTGCCTATCCCATACTTTTTCAGTATTTCAACACCACATTCTTCTCGCCCAACAAAATACGCAATTCCTCACAAAGGGCATCTTCTCCTGTGACCCAGTTGGGGCGGTCTGCTTTCATTTTTTGCTTCGTTTTTTCCTGATAGATATAAACAGGCACATCACCGTGGTATTTTTGCAGGATTGCCGTAATCTGCTCCAAGGGAACCTCTCTCTCGGCTGACTGTTTCAGCCAAAGAGATTGGGGCGGCTCTTTTTCCCCCGACACAAGAGGAACGACCTCCGAAGCAATCACCTTTCCCTCACCATCGGCAGAAACACTGGCTCTACCCTTGACCAGCAGAACTTCCTCCTCCCGCAAAAAGGGTACGCATTTTTCATACACTTTCGGAAACAGTATGATTTCCATACTGCCCTGAAAATCCTCCAATGTCAAAAACGCCATTTTATCGTTATTCCTTGTATATTTTACGGAAACGGCCGCTGCCATACCACCGACAATGACCTTTGTTTCATCTTCCACCTGCAATCGGTCTTCCTCGTCCTGCACAGGCATAAAATCCAGACTGGTATGGCTGATTTTCCGCCGCAGGGTGCTTTCGTACTCCGCCAAAGGGTGCCCGCTGACATAAATCCCCAGCACCTCTTTTTCCATGGCAAGCCGCTCTCTGGGCTGATATTCAGGGATATCCGGCAATTCGTCCTGCTGTCCAAAAGCATTGTCGCTCTCGCCCATATCAAACAGATTCAACTGGCCTTCTATATTCTGCTTCTTTGCCTGACCGATACCCTCCAGAATACTCTTATAAATCACCATATATTGGCTGCGATACCCCCCTAGGGAATCCACCGCTCCGGCTTTAATCAGGCTTTCCATGCCGCGCTTATTCCATTCGCCGCCCTCCATACGGTTACAGAAATCCGTCATTGAGGTAAAGGGCCCATGCTTTTCTCGCTCTTTCACAAGGGCATCTACTGCACCACGGCCCACATTTTTAATTGCCGCAAGGGCAAAGCGAATTTTCCCGTCGGAAACGGAAAACTGCCCATAGCCTTCGTTAATATCCGGCGGCAAAAGCGCAATGCCCATTTTTTTACACTCCTCCACATAGCCGGAAACCTTCGCCGCGTTGTCCATAACACTGGTCATCAGTGCCGCCATAAATTCTACGGGATAGTGGGTTTTCAGCCATGCCGTCTGATAGCCTATCACCGCATAGCAGGCAGCGTGGCTCTTATTAAAGGCATATTTGGCAAAATCCGTCATTTCATCAAATATTTTTTCCGCCGCCTCTGCCGGAATGCCGTTTTTCACACAGCCGGGTACGTCCTTTCCGTCCCCAAAAACGAAATTTTTCCGTTCTTGTGCCATGACATCGGCTTTTTTCTTACTCATGGCACGGCGTACCAAATCGCTCCGCCCAAGGCTATATCCCGCCAAATCCCGCACGATCTGCATGACCTGCTCCTGATAAACGATACAGCCATAGGTGTTTTCCAATATAGGAATTAACTTCTCATGGGTATATTGTATGTTTTTCTCGTCGTTTTTGCCCTTAATATATTTGGGGATAAAATCCATAGGCCCCGGACGATACAGAGAGATACCGGCTATCAAATCCTCCAGCCGCTTGGGCTGCAGCTCCCGCATAAACTGCTTCATGCCGCCGCTCTCCAGCTGAAAAACGCCTTCCGTTTTCCCCTGCCCAATCATTTCATAAACCGCAGGGTCATCATAGCCGAGTGTATCCATATTCGGCTGAATACCATAGATTCTTTCAATCTCCTGCACAGCGTTTTGAATAACCGTCAGTGTCCGCAGACCCAGAAAATCCATTTTCAAAAGCCCCAATTCCTCCAATAACGTCATGGTATATTGGGTATTGACCTGCCCATCATTGGCACTGAGGGGTACATATTCCATAACCGGCTCCCGACAAATCACAACCCCCGCCGCATGGGTAGAGGAATGGCGGGGCAAACCCTCCAGTCTAAGAGAGGTATCAATCAGCTGACGGGTATCTTCCTCCTCGTCGTATGCTTTTTTCAAATCGGGATTCATCTGCAACGCCTTTTCAATGGTGATTCCCAATTCCGTGGGAATCATTTTGGAAATACGATCCACATCGGCATAGGGCATCGCTAAGGCACGGCCTACGTCCTTGATTGCCGCCCTCGCCGCCATGGTACCAAATGTAATAATCTGAGCCACATGATCCTCGCCGTATTTTTCTATGACATAATCAATGACTTCCTGCCGTCTTTCATAGCAGAAGTCAATATCAATATCCGGCATACTGACCCGCTCCGGATTCAAAAAGCGTTCAAAAATCAAATCATACTGCATGGGGTCAATGGTGGTGATGGAAAGGCAATAGGACACCATACTGCCCGCCGCCGAACCACGTCCCGGTCCTACAATAATGCCGTTATCCTTGGCATATTTAATAAAATCCCACACAATCAAGAAATAATCCACATAACCCATATTTTCAATGGTGGAAAGCTCATATTCCAAGCGTTCCTTCCATTCCGGCTTTGCTTCGGGGTATTTTTCCCGAAACCCCTTTTCGCATATTTCTCGCAAATATCCCTGTGCCGTTTTCCCCCGGGGCACATCAAAACGGGGCAGTTTCAATTCATGGAAAGTAAACGTCACATTGCAGCGTTTTGCAATCTCTGCCGTGTTTTCGCAGGCTTGGGGCGCATAGGAGAACAAATCATACATTTCCTCCGGACTTTTCACATAAAACTGTCCGCCCTCGTAACGCATTCTATCCTCATCTAAAACAGTTTTTCCCGTTTGGATACAAAGCAGAATATCATGGGGCCCTGCATCCTCTTTATAGATATAATGGCTGTCGTTGGTAGCAATCAGCGGAATTCCTGTTTCCTCGCTCATGCGGAGCAGCGCTTCATTTACCACCTTCTGCTCCCGCATACCATGGTCTTGTAATTCCAGAAAAAAATTGCCCTCACCGAAAATATCCAGATATTCCAATGCTGCTTCCTTCGCCTTTTCATAGGAAACGGTCAGCACATTTCGCGCCACCTCCCCTGCCAGGCAGGCACTGGAGGCAATAATGCCTTTATGATATTTCCGCAGCAATTCCTTATCCACACGGGGTTTATAATAAAACCCATCAATAAATCCATAAGAAACCAGCTTAATCAAATTATGATAGCCCTCATTATTTTCCGCCAAAAGCACCAAATGATAGTAATTGCCGCCCTTTCCGTCCTTTTGCAGGCGGGAGTGAGGCGCCACATAAACCTCACAGCCGATGATGGGCTTGATACCAGCTTCCTGTGCCGCTTTATAAAACTCTATGGTGCCGTACATAGCGCCGTGGTCAGTCATGGCAATGCTGTCCATTCCCAGCTCTTTGACACGGCTCACCAATTCCTTAATTTTTGCCGAGCCGTCCAAAAGGCTATATTCCGTATGCACATGAAGGTGTGTAAAGGACCTAACCATGTTGCTTTCCGTGTTCAATTTACGCACCTCCCTTTTCGTGCATGATTCTTTTTGCAAAATTCATTTCAGTCAGTATACCATCTCGACTAGCGTCTCGATGGGTTTCTCGTCAAAGTGTCGCTTGCACCGGTGCAGCGTCACCTTTCCTCGTTATTATACCATATTTTCCTAATCTGTAACAGACTTCCTCGAAATTCCATTCTACCAATCAGAAAAACAGTTCATAATGATTCATGTCAGAAAGGTATGTTGGCATAAAAAAAGAGCCTGCCGAAAAAATCAGAGGCTCTCGGTCTATCATATAAAATTGTTGTTCAAAGAGCCGTTTCACCTTTCTCTTGTTTTACCGTCACATGGACATTTTCCGTATCGCAAAAAACCCTTAGTAACTTCTCGCCATAACTGCCCAAGGCATTTTGCATATCCTCCAAATGGATAAATTCAACTTCCATTTCCCCGCCTTCCGTCAGGCAGTCGTAAAGGGCGTCCAGGTTCTTGCCATAATAATCGGGAAGTGCCAACATTTCCGCCAGATAGCGATGGGCTTTCCATCTCGAGGTCATTTGTTTTCCGTCCAGAACAATTTTCATACACCCACCACCCTTCAGTATAATTCTTCAAAGGTTTCATAATGATCGGCAGTATAATAAATATCCCCCTGGTTGGAATAAATGATACGCTCCGAGCCACGGTAGCCTCCCGTATAATTCACATCACATTCCCGATACTCCAGTCCGTCTTCTTCCGGCAAAAGTCCTTCATAATTTCCGAAGCGGTCTCCGCCGATGCTTTTCCCTTCCGCCACGTCCCAAAGATTGCCTTTTTTATTATCCCAGCCAAGGGCCGAAGCTTCTTTTTTGGTAATAAAATTCCCCGGCAGTTTTTCATATATATGGAGGTATAGTGCCACCTCTTCCGGCGTGGTATAACTGCCGTCCTCTGCAAGGGTTTCCTGCTGCATCTCCCCGGACGGCTCCACAGGGACTGTTTCTCCGCCACAGCCGCCAAATACCGTCATGGAAAACAGCAAAAACGCCATAAGCCATGTTTTTATTTTCCAATTCTGTTGCATACCATAGCCTCCTTTATCAATCAGCACTTCTGTTTTGCCTTATTTTAGCATATTTTCTCCCGTCTGTCATTCCCCTTTTCTCTATGGAAATAACCCCATAGAGCAAAAAACGGCAGAGCCATAAGGCTCCACCGTCTTTTCATTTCCTATATTCAGACTGCTGAAAGCAATTAACCGTTAGCCAGTTTCTTATAGCTTTCCAGTCTTTCTTTTGCGTTCTTTTCGGACTGTTCAAACAGTTCCTCTGCGATTTCAGGGAATGTTCTCTGCAGAGAGCTGTAACGTACTTCGCTCAGCAGGAAATCTCTGAAGCTTGCAGTAGGCTCCTTGGAATCCAGTGTGAAAGGATTCTTGCCTTCTTCTTTCAGTTCAGGGTTGAATCTGAACATATGCCAGTAGCCTGCATCAACAGCACGTTTGATTTCGTTCTGCGCACCGCTCATGCCGCCTTTCAGACCATGGTTGATACAAGGAGCGTAAGCGATAATCAGGGAAGGACCCTGGTATTTTTCTGCTTCCAGCAGAGCTTTTACCAGCTGGTTTTTATCTGCACCCATTGCAACCTGTGCAACGTATACATAGCCATAGCTCATTGCCATCATGCCCAAGTCTTTTTTCTTCACTCTCTTACCTGATGCTGCGAACTGTGCAACTGCACCTGCGGGAGTGGACTTAGAAGCCTGACCGCCTGTGTTGGAGTAAACCTCTGTATCAAATACAAATACATTTACATCTTCGCCGGAAGCCAGAACGTGATCCAGACCGCCGTAGCCGATATCGTATGCCCAGCCGTCACCACCGAAGATCCACTGGGATTTCTTCACCAGCTGATCCTGATTTTCCAGAACATATGCAACGATATTCTTTGCTTCTGCATTTGTGCCGTTGTAGCCTTTCAGTGCTGCCACCAGTGCGTCAGATGCTTCTCTGGATTTTTCACCATCAAACATGGTTGCTACCCAAGCATCTACAACGCCTGCAACGGAGCCATCGATTGCTTTCAGGGTTTCCAATTTTTCTTTCAGACCGTTTCTCATCTGTTTTACTGCGGAAGCCATACCCAGACCATATTCTGCGTTGTCTTCAAACAGAGAGTTTGCCCAAGCGGGGCCATGACCATCTTTATTTGTTGTATAAGGCATAGAAGGTGCGGAACCACCCCAGATGGAGGAGCAGCCTGTTGCATTTGCAACATACATTCTATCACCAAACAGCTGTGTAATCAGCTTTGCATAAGGTGTTTCGCCACAGCCTGCACAAGCACCGGAGAACTCCAGCAGAGGCTGTTCGAACTGGCTGCCTTTTACGGAGCCTTTGCCCATAGGATTTGCCTTGGGTGCTACTTCGTCGATTGCGAAATCCCAATTTGCTACTTCTGCTTCCTGTGTTGCCAAAGGCTTCATTACCAGAGCCTTATTGGGTGCAGGGCAAACCTCAGCACAGCTGCCGCAGCCCAAGCAATCCAAAGCAGATACCTGCATTCTGTATTTCAGACCTTCAAATGCAGCGCCGCCCTTTGCTTCTACTGCCTTAAATGCCGCAGGTGCCTTAGCCAGTTCCGCATCTGTTACCAGAACAGGTCTGATTGCAGCATGAGGACATACATAAGAGCACTGGTTACACTGGATACAGCTTTCTGCGTTCCATTCGGGTACATCAACGGCTACGCCACGTTTTTCATACGCAGCAGTACCACAAGGGAATGTACCGTCTTCTCTGCCTGCGAATGCAGATACGGGCAGTTTATCGCCTTCCTGTGCGTTCATGGGTTCTACTACATTCTTAACAAAGTCTGTTGTCTTTCTTGCAGCCTTTGCTTCTGTATCTACCGCATTTGCCCAAGCAGCGGGAACTTCAACCTTCACAGCACCGTCTACACCACGGTCAACAGCGGCATAGTTCATGTTCAGGATGGTATCACCCTTCTTGCCGTAGGATTTTGTGATAGCAGCCTTCATGTATTCTACTGCCTGTTCGATGGGAATGATGTTAGCCAGCTTGAAGAATGCAGCCTGCAATACAGTATTGATTCTGTTGCCCAGACCGATTTCTTTTGCAATTTCTGTACCGTTGATGATATAGAAATTGATCTTCTTTTCTGCCAGCTGTCTTTTCAGCTTAGCGGGCAGGTGCTGTTCCAGTTCATCCACAGACCATGTGGTATTCAGCAGGAATGTACCGCCATCGTTCAGCTCTGTTACCATATCATACAGGTTTACATACTCCTGTTTATGACAAGCAACGAAGTTTGCTGTCTTAACCAAATATGTAGATCTGATGGGCTTATGACCAAAACGCAGGTGGCTCTGTGTGATACCGCCGGACTTCTTGGAGTCATAGCTGAAGTAAGCCTGTGCGTACATATCTGTGTGGTCACCGATGATTTTGATGGAGTTCTTGTTGGCACCTACTGTACCGTCGGCACCCAGACCCCAGAATTTACAGCTGATGGTACCGTCATCGCCTGTCACGTCAACCTCTTCACCAACAGCCAAGGAAGTATTGGTTACGTCATCTACGATACCCAGTGTGAAGTGGTTTTTGGGTTTATCCAAGGACAGGTTTGCATATACTGCCAAGAACTGTGCAGGTGTTACGTCTTTGGAACCCAGACCGTAACGGCCGCCTACTACAACAGGAGCTTCTTCCGCTTCGAACATTGCGGTACAAACGTCCATATACAGAGGCTCGCCCTGTGCACCGGGTTCTTTTGTTCTATCCAGAACAGCGATTTTCTTTGCTGTCTTAGGAATTACCTCCAGCAGCTTTGCGGTGACGAACGGTCTGAACAGGTGAACCTTTACCAGACCAACTTTTTCGCCCTTTGCTGTCAGGTAATCGATGGTTTCTTCGATTGCTTCACAAGCAGAGCCCATAGCTACGATCACTCTATCTGCATCGGGAGCACCATAGTAGTTGAACAGTTTGTAATCTCTGCCTGTAATTCTGCTGATTTCGCCCATATATTCTTCTACAACAGCGGGAAGTGCTTCATAATATTTGTTTGCAGCTTCACGTGCCTGGAAGTAAATATCGGGGTTCTGTGCTGTACCTCTGATTACGGGATGTTCCGGATTCAGAGCGTTTCTCTTAAAACGGTTTACAGCATCCATATCAATGATTTTTGCCAATTCTTCATAATCCATTACTTCAATCTTCTGAATTTCGTGAGAAGTACGGAATCCATCGAAGAAGTGCAGGAAAGGAACACGGCCTTTGATTGCGGACAGATGCGCCACGCAAGCCAGATCCATAACCTCCTGTACGGAGTTGGATACCAGCATAGCGAAACCTGTCTGACGACAAGCCATAACGTCGGAATGGTCGCCAAAAATAGACAGTGCCTGTGCAGCCAATGCACGAGCCGTTACATGGAATACGCCGGGAAGCAATTCGCCGGAGATTTTATACATATTCGGAATCATCAGCAGTAAGCCCTGAGAAGCTGTGTATGTTGTTGTCAACGCACCGGCTGCCAGAGAGCCATGCACCGTACCGGACGCACCTGCTTCAGACTGCATTTCTACAACCTTAACTGTCTGACCAAAAAGGTTTTTCTTGCCATTTGCTGCCCAATCGTCTGTTTTTTCAGCCATTGGGGAGGATGGTGTGATGGGGAAGATGCCGGCTACTTCTGTAAACGCATAGGAAGCATATGCAGCAGCCTCATTACCGTCCATCGTTTTCATTACTTTAGACATTTTCATTCCTCCTTGAATATTTTTATGTTTTTCAGGAACCAAAGTTCCCCCTTGCTACCGCCGAAAACAGCGGCTTGACCAGTGTTGTTTGGAAAATATTTTATCAAAGTTTTTGTCTGACAACGCTTTCCGCCTTTTCCACAGACACTGTTCTGTTTTACCTGCTTATTATACCTGCATTTCAAATTCATTTCAACAGCAAAATAAAAATTTACCCGTTATGTTTCTAACAAAATGCCATTTGTGGCATTTCACCATCTGCCTTATGTTTTTATAACAGTTTTTATGCAATTTTATTTTATTTTGCAGAATATCCTTCAAAATTATGTCAGACAAGGAAACGAGCTCTTGATTTATTTTCATATGCTAAAACCCCAACTCTTAAAACTTTGATAATGAAATATCAAACCATGTGTACACAGTATGCTATATCCAAGAATATGTGTCTATTTTTATGGGATTTGTACTCAAAAAAAGACAAAATCCATCACGCCTTCCGAAACAAAAAAGGAGCAGACTTCTGCCCCTCTGATATATCTTCTTTACAGCGTGGGTTCTGTCACCCGATTGGGGAATATCTCATGAAAAACTTGTTTCAGGCGAATTTTTCTTTCACCTTCCATATCCTCTGACCAAAAAGAAGTCCCCATTCCGCCTTGTGCTTCACTTTTGAACGTCGCAATCACGCCCATTTTCGTCACATAAAAATCTGTTTCTGTCCATTCAGCCCCCATACTTTCTGTTATTTTATCCAAAGAATCCTGCTCCAGTAAATCCGCCAATGCAACGGTTTTCTGCTCTCGCAAATTGATATTTTGGGAAAGGCCCAGCAAAACAGTGCCATTCTCCGCCTCCTGCTCACATTCCCAGTATAAGGAAAGAAAGTCCTTTGTGCAAAACTCTATCTGCTGTTTCAATTTCATGTGTTCTTCTTCCGCCCCGTTTTCTTTCGCAGAAATTTCATTCACAAAGGCTTTTAGCTCCCGAAAAAGCTTTTCATTCAAACTCTTTTCAAAATTGGCATCATTTAATCCGGTGATCACAGGCACCTCTATTTCATAAACACAATTCCCCACCGACTCCCGCAAAATATTTTTTGCCACCAAGGGAATGGAATGATCTTTTGTTTTCAAAGTAATCTGCCGACTGATATGATCCCAAATGACCTCGTCCGTAAAATAGGCAGAAATGACATCCCCATCCACATACAAACAGCCATTGATGGTTTCCGCTTCTTTCGGCAATGTCACCTCATAACCGTTGAGGGTTGCCTTTTTCTCCCCCGGAGAGAAGGTCAGCTTTTTCCCTCGATAGGAAACCACCGCCTGCCGTATTTCTGCGTTCCATGCAACAGTGGCCCCCAGCCCCTCCATTACATTACGCAGAGGCAAGAGCAATCTTTTCTCCTCATCGTAATATAAAGGAGTATTTTCCATATTATCAATGGTTTTTGACGCACCGTTTTGTAATTCTTCCGGCTCCGTATGCTCGGTAACTTTCATTTCCATTTCGGCCGGCGCCGTCAGCCTTATGGCGATACCGATTGCCCCCGTAATCATCACTGCGGCCGCAATCGCAATCACCGTTAGTTTCTTCAAAGTCATACTTCTCCCTCTTTCCATTCTCGTGCAAAAAGCCTCTTAGGGCAACTTCTCAAAAAAACCTGCATATGAAAGACCTTACAGGGGATTTACCGTTCCTTCTCCTTCTTTCGGACAGAAAAGAAAAAGCTGTTCCCCTGCATAATCCAGTATAATCTTCTTCTCCGTACGTTCCCATGAAACAGACGCACCGACCATATCCGCCAATTCCCGTAATTTATAGTATGCCTTCCCATTCTCCCGCCGACAGGTCAAAGAATGGGGTATGTTTTGATAGGTCACCATCATTTTTCCGTCAGAAATTTTTGTGGCATCTTGCGGCAGAGCCACCGTCAACCCAAAATTGGCAAATAATTTACCGGAATCCTCCGCCGTAAAGTAATACGTCCCCGTTTCATAATACGCCGTCACCGCCTTGACAACTTCCCGGTTCTGTACCGTCATCTGCCGCAAACCTCTTTTATGCCATGGATTGGCAGGATCGGGGTCTGTGGGATCCCAACCGCGGTATTTGGCGTCCTTCGGGTCGATTTTCTGCGGGGCTTTCGGCTGCATCGGCTCCTGTACCTTCCCTCGATACATACGCACCGTTGTGCCGGAAGGACAATGGTCGTAAATCCACTTTGCATCCTCCACAGTCATACGAATACAACCGGCCGAAGCAGTGCTTCCCAGTTTATTATATTCTTCATATTCCAATGTACTTTTGTCTTTTTTGAAATAAGGCACCGAATGGAACAGAATATGCCCTGTAATTCTGGTGGCATACTGTCCATAAACATTCCCGATTAAATTGCGCCACTGATATTTATCAGAAGTACGAAATGTCCCCGTAGGGGTATGGTTTCCTGCGGAACAGAAAAACGCCTTTTTCGGCACGGTATACTTCCCCTGCCCGTCCCTTTCATAGACCGTCACAATATTATCCGTCAAATTAACCGTAATATAATAAGGATACTCCACCGCTTCCGCCCTTGCCACCGAAAAACAGGAAACCATCAGCAATACAGCCCAAAAAATACAAAACCCTCTTTTTTTCATGTAATTTCTCCTTTTTTCGCAACAATCGGTATGAAAAAACCGCATCTATATCTCGGATACAAATGCGGTTTGGGAAATGGAGATGAGGGGAATCGAACCCCTGTCCGAAAACCCATCCATAAGGACTTCTCCCATCACAGTCAGTCTTTTAACATTCCCTCGTTACACCGCCGAATGACAGGCTGTGTCCCTCAGTAGCTTCATGATTCTTTTCCTGCCGCAAAGCTTAGGCAGAAAAGTGCCTCGCAAAGATGATGCCGGATTCTTTGACAGCGAGTGATCAAAGGCCGACAGCTGCCGCAATTAGGCAGCGTATGCTAAATTATTGTTGTCGTTTCTTTTTTAAAAAGTTTCCGGCTTTTTGACGCGGTTCACCGGGCCGCGGATGGCTATCCCTACTTTCAAGACTCCCGTCGAAACCATTACATCCCCGAATTATTCCGACAACATTTCTATCTTATAAAGTAAGATTTCTGATTTTGAATTCCTTTTCCGCCTGACGGCGCATATCGTTTTTGGCAATGGTATCCCGCTTATCATACAGCTTTTTCCCTTTTGCCAGCGCAATATCCACCTTCACCAGGCTACGGTCAAAATAGACCTTCAGGGGAATGACCGTATACCCCGCCGCCTGACTTTCGTGAGAGAGCTTGCGAATCTCGTTTTTATGCAGCAGCAGCCTTCTGGGGCGCAGCGGGTCTTTATTGAAGATATTTCCCTGCTCATAAGGACTGATGTGCATATTATAAATGAAGGCCTCGCCGTTTTCAATACGGATATAGCTTTCCTTTAGGCTGCATTTACCCGCCCGCAGGCTTTTAACCTCCGTCCCCACCAAAGAAATCCCCGCCTGTATGGTTTCTTCGATGAAATAATCATGATATGCTTTTTTATTTTGGGCAATCAATTTTGTTCCCTTTGCTTTCGCCATACAAACACCTTTTTCTCTCTCCTATGATATTGCCGACAGATAAATTCCATTTATCTGTGAAGATAAGTATATCATACAATAGGAAAAATGCAAATGACATTTCCTTTACAATTTTTTCATTTTTATTACAACCTCCTCTGCAAAAGAATCTCTTTTTTTACTCATTTCTTATTGCAAAATACCCAATTCCCCCTCTTTTTCCAGGCTATAAATACAACTTTTTTTATTTATTCTGTGCAAATTTTGAATAAATTCTTTTTTTGCAATGAAAACTATTGCACTTCGCTTTATTTTCTGCTACAATCTATTAAATGATAATTATTATTATTTAATATCGCATTTTATGAAGGAGGAATTTTATGAAAACTGTCATTATTGGTTGTAACCATGCAGGCATTGCTGCCGCAAACACATTGTTGGACAATTATCCTAATCAAGAAATTGTGATGATTGACAGAAATACAAACTTGAGTTATTTAGGCTGCGGTACCGCTCTTTGGGTAGGCAGACAAATTGATTCTTATGAAAATCTATTCTATACCAATGAAAAATCTTTTCTCGAAAAAGGTGCAAAAATTCATATGGAAACTTCCGTTTCTGCTGTAGATTTCCAGAATAAAACTGTATCTTGCATCAAGAAAAACGGTGATGCATTTACCGAAAACTATGACAAATTGATTTTAGCAACCGGTTCCTTGCCCATCAATCCGGAGCTTCCCGGTAAAGATTTGGATGGAATCCATTTCTTAAAGCTGTTCCAAGAGGGGCAAGCAGTCGATGGCGAAATCAGCAATCCCGATGTAAAAAATGTTGCCGTTATCGGTGCAGGCTATATCGGTGTAGAAATTGCGGAGGCGGCAAAAAGACGGGGTAAAAATGTAAAAATGTTCGATGTTGCACCCACTTCTTTGGCAAATTATTATGACGTTCCATTCAGCGAAAAAATGGATGCACACTTGAAATCCAACGGTATCGAACTGCATTTTGGCGAACGAGCTGTCGCATATGAAGGCACAAATCGTGTCCACACATTAAAAACAGATAAAGGTTCCTATCCCGTAGATTTAATCATCAACGCCATTGGTTTCCGCCCCAATACGGAATTGGGTAAGAATCATCTTACCTTATTCAAAAACGGAGCATATCTGGTTGACCTGCATCAACAAACAAGCGATCCTGATGTATATGCCATCGGCGATTGTGCAACAGTCTATTCCAACGCTTTACAAGAAACTACTTACATAGCATTGGCTACCAATGCTGTGCGTTCCGGTATCGTTGCAGGGCATAATATCGGCGGAACTGCTTTACAATCTCTCGGTGTGCAAGGTTCCAACGGTATTTCTATTTACGGGTATAATATGGTTTCCACCGGTCTTTCCGTAAAATCTGCCGAAAAAGCAGGCATTGCCGTAGATTACACAGATTTCGAAGATTTGCAAAGACCTGCTTTTATGCGCGAAAATGCATCCGTAAAAATTCGCATCGTTTACGAAAAAAATTCCAGAAGAATTATCGGCGCACAAATGGCTTCTTTTGAAGATATTTCCATGGGAATTCATATGTTTTCCTTAGCAATAGCAAAGCAAGTTACAATTGATGAATTGAAACTGCTTGATATTTTCTTCCTGCCTCACTTTAATCAACCATACAATTACATTACCATGGCAGCTTTAAGTGCAAAATAACTTTTTCGGATACACCTCTTAATGGGACAGATTTTATCTGTCCCATTTTTATAAATTTCCGTAAGTGATGTATTTCCTCTTCATGAAGCAGCTCTCATTTCTTTATGCTTCCCTCCATAAAAACCCATTTCTTAATTCTTTTTTACAATCTCCTTTTCTCCGTATCGTCCCTTATTTATTTCTGATATGATTGAAAAAAATTTACTGTTTCGGAGGTATATTCATATGAAATCCCTTTCCCCCTATTTTCATGAAAAAAACAGCAGAGCCAATATTCACTCCGCCTCCGGCTCCCTATCCTTGGTGCAGATATTTCGCCCGCTGGTTGGGTACTGGTATCATTGACCTTCTCCGGCAAGCAGCGGCGGCGTTTCTGTTCCATTTCAGCATAACCCGCAGCGGTTTTTTACAAGACTTAATTGGAAGCTACATTGCTTGGGGCTTTACGCTCCTACTGGAACCGCTATTCCTTTCTAAATGGGGCACAACTCCGGGTAAATGGCTGTTGGGCATTTCTATTCGCAATCAGCATGGTGGTTTATTGACCCGAAAGGAAGCTTTTGCCCGTACCGTACAAGTCTTTTTTGTGGGCGAAGGGTATGGTATCCCTATTTATAACATTTACCGCTACATCAAGTGCTACAACATTTGCACCGAGAAAGGCGTCCTCCCTTGGGATGAAAACTTGCAGTACCAAGTCACGCCCTTCCGCAAGCGGTATATCCTAAGCTATTTGGTTATAGCAACCACACTCTTTTTCCTGACGCTGGGCATCGGGGTCCATCAAATGACACCGCCCCATAAGGGGGTGCTGACTGTGGCGGAATTTACAGAAAACTATAACCATCTGGTGCACTATTACACCAAAGACAGATTGCCCCTGCTGCATGAGGACGCCACATGGGAAGACGGCACGCCCATCATAGAGGAAGCAGACGGAAAGCTTCTTTCCTTCTCTATTCCGTCAGATATTCCCGGTGAAACAAAAGCATGGCTTTCCGCCGCACTTTTGGCAAAAGAAACTCGCATCTATCCTCTGGATATTACCGGTCTGACCGGTACCCTTGTAGAACTTGACGAGGAACCGTCCTGAACCGTCCCCATTGATAATGTTCTACTTTATATCGAATGGTTCGATAACGGCGCTTATCAAATAGATGTGGGAGATGTTTCCATTCGTCAGGAAAAGGGACTGTTTACCCTAACCCAACACGCCGCTTTACAGCCGGGAAACTGACCTGCGAAAGAAGGTGAACTTATGAAAAACAAACCGAAAAAAATCATTTTTCTTTTATCCCTGTTCTTTTTGTGGACTGCGGCAGGCTATACGGATTTTTCCCGATTGAACGCCTTTGAAACACCTATATTTGCCCGCCCCGTCCATCTCGCTGATGACGGCGGCTCCGGCACTTATTGGGGGCCAGGCTGGCGGATTGAGCTAAGAGGAAATTTTATGCCGGAGGACGAATATCCCGGTGTCACCTATTTTGAATATTATCTTTTCGGAAAGCTCATTCAAACAGGGATTCGGGATTAGGAAAACAGATATGCCACAGCCTTGCCTGCGTTTACATTCGACTTTTGTACCGCTAAAAAAGGTAGTACAAAAACGGTATGCAGGCAAGGATTGGCGGTCTTTTTCGATAGAAAAGAGCAATTATTCCTCTTCAAACACAAAATCAATGGTACCCAACCGGCGGTCTACCTTTGCTACGGCAATCGTCACCCGATCCCCCAAGCGATAGACTTTCTTTGTTTTCCTGCCCAGCACCTGCATATGCTTCTCGTCAAATTCATAGTAATCCTCGTCCATCTGCGCCAAGGATACCATGCCCTCAATGGTATTGGGCAACTCTACATAAATCCCCCAATTTGTCACGCCGGAAATGATACCCTGATACACCTGACCGATTTTATCTTCCATATATTCCACTTTTTTCAAATCGTCCGTATCCCGCTCTGCGTCCTCGGCAATACGCTCTCGCTCGGAACAATGCTTTGCCATATCGGGCATTTTTTTACGATACGCCATGGCAGTTTTTTCATTCATCTGTCCATGGAGCATTTTTTTCAGCAAACGATGACTCTCCAAATCGGGATACCGGCGGATAGGCGAAGTAAAATGGCAATAATATTTCGCCGCCAGGCCAAAATGCCCTGTGTTTTCCGCCGTATAACGTGCCTGCATCATGCTCCGCAGTACCATACGGACGATAATACGCTCCTCGTCCTTGCCCTCAGCCTCACGCAATACCTTCTGTATCTCTCTGGGGTGGATTTCTCCGTCCTTTTTCCGCAGGTGATACCCAAATCCCCGCAGGAACTGCTCCATTTTTTCCAGCTTTTCCTCGTCCGGCTCCATATGACTGCGATAAAGGAAAGGCATCTCCTGCCAGAAGGAATTTTCCGCTACCGTTTCGTTGCAAACCAACATAAATTCCTCAATCAGATTGGTGGCAATGTTGCGCTCATAGGGCTGAATGTCCGTAGGGTGTCCTTTTTCGTCCAATATGATTTTGGATTCCGGCAAATCAAAATTCACAGAGCCCCTCCGCTTCCGTTTTTCCGACAAAATCTGCCGCAATTCTTCCATTTCCTCCAGCATAGGGAGGATTTCTTTGTAGGTCTCTAAAAGCTCCGGCGTTTTATCCTCCAAAATCTCCCGCACCGCCGTATAGGTCATACGGTAATCGGAATATATCAGAGATTCTACAATACGATGACTGACCACATTCCCCCTGCTGTCTATCTCCATTATGCAGCTCAATGCCAAACGGTCTGCACGAGGGTTCAAAGAGCAAATACCGTTGCTCAGCTTATGGGGCAACATGGGTATCACACGGTCCACCAGATACACACTGGTGCCGCGGGCATAGGCCTCTCGATCCAACTCCGTCCCCTCTCCGACATAATGGGAAACATCGGCAATGTGCACCCCAGTTCAAAATTGCCGTTTTCCAGTCTTTGCAAAGAAATGGCATCGTCCAAATCCTTGGCGTCCTCTCCGTCAATGGTAATAGTCAACAGTCCTCTCAGATCCTCTCGACCGACCTTATCCTTCTCAGCCACTTCATCCTCTATCTGTTCGATTTCTCCATATACCGCTTCGGGAAATTCCACCGCCAGTTCATACCGCCGAATGACAGAAAGAATATCCACACCCGGATCATTGACATGGCCTAAAATTTCAATAATTTTCCCTTCGGGGTTTCTTCTGTCCTCGCCGTACTCTATGATTTCCGCCACAACCTTATGCCCCGTCACAGCCCCCTTACTGTTTTCCCGGGAAATAAAAATATCTTTGGAAATCTTTTTATCGTCCGCCACTACAAAGCCAAAGCCCTCGCCGGCGGCTTCATATCGCCCGACCACCTGCCGTGTGCCTCGCTCCAACACACGAATGATGACACCGTCGGCTTTCTTGCCTTTTTCCGCTCTATGCAATACCTTATATAAAACTCTATCCTTCTGCAATGCACCACAGGTTTCTCCGGCCGGGATAAAAATATCCTCTCCGCCCTCCTCCGGCGTAACAAAGCCAAAGCCTCTGGCATGACCCGTAAATACCCCTGTTGCCATCTGCAAATCCTTGGGAGATGCCAGCTTGCCTTTTCTTGTTTCAAAAACACAGCCCTCTTCTATCAATTCCTGAATGATGGCCTCGAATTTCTCCAGATCTTCCGGCGGTACGGAAAGCATGGTCCGCAAGTCTTTCCGTTTCATAGGCATATAGCCTTCGCTTTCAATGTATGCTAAAATTCGTTCTTTTCTTTCCTGCAAAATATCAATCTCTTCCATAAGCGCTCCTTCCTTCTCTTTTTATCCATTCTCCATATTCCAACGGCTTTTGACATCACTTTACGAAAAAAGGGACGCTCTAAAGCGTCCCTCCGTTTTTCTTAGCCAATCAGATTGATTGCAAACGCAATAATCATGAACAGTGCACCACCGATTTTTGTATATCTTTCCAATGCACCTTCCATAGAATTGCCCTTATTCTTGCTCCAATATGTGTCGCCGCTGCCGCCGCCACCGATGGCACCCAGCCCTGCGTTACGCTTAGACTGCAACAAGATGATAATGCTCAAAATCACTGCCAGAACCAGCAGTACTACTGTTAATACCGTACCAATTGTTGACATAAAAACCCTCCTGTATGTTCACTCTGTTTGTGAGTGTTCGCTCTTTTGCATTTCAGAGGAAAGCCTGACCATTTTCCCCCATTATTTTTGTATTGTAACACATTCCCTCCGCCGCCGCAACACTTTTTTTCATAAATTTCTTCTTTTATTATGCGGCTTACAACAGATGTGTGAAATACATACATCTCCACTGTTTTCCTTATCTTTTTTCCATTTTTCGCAAAACAAAACAGCGGGCTTTCGCCCGCCATTTTGATTTTTGGTTTCACTTTTTATATTTTAGTCTTTTTTCGTTACTGTTACAGTGCGAGCCACCGCATCCCAAAGAATATTTTCATCGGGAACGTCAAATACGTTGAAAAGGGCTCTCATAGGCAGGTAAATTCTGCCGTTTCTGATAACGGGAACGGTGTCAATCGTCACTTTTTCGTCACCAATCTGAATCACATTGGAATTTACCGTGCAGGAAACAACTTTTCCATCCTCTCTTGTGAAATAAGCGGTTTTTGTTGCACTATCCCACTTAATGTTATCGTTGGTGATGCCCAAAGCGTTAGCAATCACTCTCACGGGAAGCATGGTGCGGTTATTTCCGTCGATAAACGGTGCGGAATCCATCATCATAGTTTTGCCGTTGAGGAGATATTTCATGCTATTGATTGTCACCACAAGCAAAGGCGTTTCCTCTGCGGGCACTGCCGCTTTCCACCCTGCATAAACGGTCTTGTCGCCGTCCATCTTCACAGATGTGACAGCATTTTTCAGTTCTTTATCGGCATACCAGCCTGTAAAATCGTAGCCCTCACGGATAGGCGTTGCGGTCAGGTTGACCGTTGCATTCTTATTGTGCTTTGTTGCTGTGATGCTGTTTCCGCCGTTGGTGTTGTAAGTCAGTGTGTATTTTGTGGTTGCACTGCCACCGCCGGAGCCGCCGCCTGTGTAGGCCCAGTGGGCGTAAATGGTATCATTTGCCGAGAATGCGGTATTTTCATCAACTTTTGTGCCGCCTGTTTTTTCCGTATACCACCCGTCAAAGCGGTAACTGCCGCTGCGGGTAGGTGTGGGAAGGCTCGTCAGCTTGCCGTCCGCGTCCGTCGTGCCGCTTGTGGGCGTCACGCTGCCGCCGTTGGGGTCGAAGATCACGGTGAAGCCCACAGGCAGGATGTTGACAACCTTGGCTGTTCTGCCGCTGCCATCCAGCACCTCGTTTTTGTCGTCACTCAGCTTCACGCCGGCAATGGAGTGGTATCCGGAATTATCCGGCAGCCGGAGCTCCAGCAGATCTCCGATGCTGATGACACCATTGCCCATCGTTACGGCGCTGCCGTAGCCCATAGCCCACACTGCTTTCGTGCCGTTGGCAAAGGTGATATCCGCGCTTTCGCCCACGGAAATGCCGCACTGATTGCCCTGAGCGGTCAACTCACCGCCGCTTATTTCTACTCCGCCCTGGGCATAGATACCGATGTTCCATCCGCCGCCGATGGCATTGGCCGTCAACGCTCCGCCGGTGACGATTAGCTTGCCTTCCGTATAGAGGGCAGTGCAGCCGCCGGAATTATCCGGAGAAGCGGCGAAGGTGGCCGTAGCTTCCACCGTGCCGTCGGCGATATTGATATTGGCGTGGGGGGCGGAGATGCCGCCGTTCACACCGGTGGCGGAGATATCTCCGTTCACGGTCAGGTCACCCTCGCCCTGATAGCGCAGGCCGTATTCTGCGCCACTGACATTCAGCGCAGCCGTGCCGGTGACGGTGAAGGGACCGTCCTCTTCGCAGAAGATGACGGCGGATTCATCGGGATGCACCGTGGTGATGGTGGGGTTGTTCAGGGTCAGGGTGCCGGTGTCCGGGTCATATTTGGCCTTGCCGCCGTCGTTTAAGATGTCGTTCAGGTTGGTCTCATCCACCTGGGTGCCGCCCACCCAGACGTCGTATTTGGTGACATTCGCCACCGTCAGCGTCACCTCGTCAAATTCGCCGGCGTAGTCGGTTTTGTAATCGCCGTTATATTGTTCTGAAAATACTTTGAGTGTATAGGTCCCATCCGTAAGGTCGGCGGGGATTTTCACATCCACCTTGCTCTCCGCCGTGGTGGGTTGGGTCAGCCTGCCGTAGCGGAGCAGGTTTCCGTCTTTGTCCGTCAAAATGGCGGAGATGTATTCGTTGGGCGCTTCGTCGGTCTTGACCGTTGCGCCGGTGTAGTTCAGCGTCACCGTGTCTCCGGGCGCCATCTCCGCCGTCTTTTCGATCACCTCGAAGCCGTCCCGCTCGCTGTCGTGCAGCGTCAACTTCCACTCGCGGCCGGTGTAATCGCCGACTGCCGAAAGAGTGCCGAGGCTTCCGTCCTTGCCGTTTTCGGCGGCAGATGTGAAGAGTATAGAGTTCAGATTTAAATGAAAAGCGGGGCGAACACCGAGGTCATCGCCAAGGTCGTCGATGTTGCCGAAGCCGTCCTCATACACGCAATACGCGCCGTCGGAGTCGAAGGAGGAACGGAGCCACCACCACCCGGCGCTCCCTTCGGGAGCGTTTATGCTCCGCGCTTTCAGCAAATCGCTCCCCCAGCCAATCGTTCTCGCTTCGCCAGAAGACAACGGAAACAAACGGGCGCTGACGTCTAATCGGCCGGTATACATACTGGCTCCACCGAGGATCGTTTCTTTGATCGCACCTTGCTCCAAGGACTGAAACAGCGTTTTTCCCTGTCCGTTATATAACCTGTTCATCATGCTTTGCAGCATGCTGCCGTCATAGTAGCCCTGATCACTCCATAAACGGAAGATCGAAGTGCCTATCGTGTACTTGCTCAGCATAAAGCCGTCTGTATTAAGCGCGAACCACGGCACCGGGATTATTGTTTCGTCGTCTGCTTTGTACGTTCCCATATATACCGTGTCGCGCTGCTTTATCCCGCCCGCGCCAAGTTGGATGGTCTTATTCGTGCTGACGGGAGGGGCTGAGGACTCGGTGATCTCCTTCAGCTCCGAGGCATAGTCCGTCTGCTTCTCCCCGTTGTACTGCTCGTTGAACACATAGAGGGTATCGCCGTCGTTGTATTTACCGGCAAGATCGACCGTGACGGTCTTATTGTCGCCGCTCTCCGCCTCGCAAAGTCTGCCGTAGTATGTAATTTCACCTGCGCTGTTTTTGATGAGGGCGGAAATAAATTCGTTCGTGCCGTCCGCCTTTGCGCCGCTGTATTTTATCGTCCAAACGTCGCCGTTTTTGCTGTCAAAGGAAGCCGCAAAGCCGCTGCGGTTTGCCGTATCCTCCAGGGTCAGCTTCCACTCGCTACCGGTGTAATCGCCGACTGCCGACAGAGCGCCGAGGCTTCCATCCTTGCCGTCCGGGGAGGAGGTGAAGAGGACCTTACTCAGATCAAGGTTCAAAGCGGGACGCACAGCGATGCGATTGAGGTACACAAAGTCGCCATCCGCTCCCACGAGGCCGGTATAAGAAACAAACGCTGCATAAAAGGCAGCGTCGCCGGGGGAGCGGAGCCACCAGTAGTCGGCTTCGCCGACGCCTTTCATGGTATTGTTTATTCCCTCGTCAAAATGGATTTTGCCACCCACTTGAACATAGCCCGTGTTGGTCGATTTCCGGCTGTTGTCGTCCGTAAAGCCGTAGTCGTCGCTGTTCTCCGCCTCCGCGATGGATAGCAGGAACACCTTGTCCACGGTGTCGTTCCCGCCCGGCGTGTTATAGACCGGGTTGTCGGCGTTGACAACGTTCGTTTCCGCTATCGCAGCCAGCTCCTTGGCGTCAAAGGCGTCCTTGATGAAGCTGTCATTGCTGTAATCCGTGCCGCTGTCGCCGCCGATGTTCTCCGATGCGTCGTAGCCGTTCAGCCAGGAGCGCATGGTGCTTTTTTCCCATGTCACGCTCTCATTATCATTGTGATACCGAAATAC
This sequence comes from Anaerotignum sp., assembly GCA_017523325.1. Lineage (GTDB taxonomy): Bacteria > Bacillota > Clostridia > Lachnospirales > Anaerotignaceae > Anaerotignum_A. The sequence continues at coordinate 24,915 of JAFWWO010000020.1, forward strand.
GTCCAGATTTTGGTCCGCA
>JAFWWO010000021.1 GCA_017523325.1 Anaerotignum sp.
ATCCGTCAATTTCCGTATGTAGTATCGGTATCGCTTCCGTACTATGCTTTATTATGCCTTGGTCTGCGTTTTTTACTTTTTCTTTCTCAAGTAAAATAAACAATAAAAAACAATTATCGGTATTATAATTCGTATTGCAGAATAAAAATATACGGTTAACTTTGTATCAAGCGGTATTGCATCTAATGGCATCTTATTTCCTCCTCATTGTATATAAATTTATGATGATTATGATGCAAAACGCCCCACTGAAAAAGGCTATAAGCCAAATCATCAAATCCTCTATTATTTCCCGTTTTTGATCCGAAAAATTTCTATCTACACCTTCTAGCAATGAAATTATTCTTTATTCACCTTACGACAGAAAGCCTTAGTATTTTTATCAGCAAATATCTCCAACTTCCCACTACTTTTGATTTTCTTTCTACACATTTTATATATTTCACTCAAAATGAGGATAAGTAAAACAAAAACAAACAACATATCTATTCTTAATAGAATATGTACATAACGATATCTAAGATATACCAAGACTAAAAATGAAAAAAGACCTAGAATTAGATGCCATTTTCTTTTTACAGTTACAGCAACAATAATGGCTAATGCATAGAAAAATAATAATCCTATGGCTATATATTGCCAACGTAAATCGAACGTTCTTGCCGAAAGCTTCCATAATGTATTTTCAACATACGGATATAAAACCGCAACTCCAACTGCATATATCATTTTAAGCAAGTCTATCAAAGACTTTCGATTCACCATATCTCTTTCCCTTTCAAGCAATCATAATACAATTCTTTAGAATGGAGTGAATGCAGAAGCAATCATATTTTCACAAGTTATTTTCCATGTATTATTGCCACGCCGAAGTTTACAAAAACAAGGGTTTTCCCCCTTGTCTTTTTATCTATCAATTTCCGTATGTAGTATCGGTACCGCCTCCGTACTTTCTGCCGCCTCTGCGACCAACACAGTTTCCTAAAATTCCTATGCTTTATTATGTCTTGGTCTACGTTTTTTACTTTTTCTTTTTCCATATAAAATTAAGATGTCATTGCTTGTATTTTTTTATGTTTTCTTTCAAATTCTCTTGAAAATGCTTAGAATATTTTATTATTTTAGCACCCCAAACAGCGTAAATGATCCAATAAATTCCTACTGAAATCAAACCACGCATAATAATAAATCTAAAGTTCATCAAAGCATCACCTTCACACATAAAATGCTATCAATGATTTACAATATAATTGATGCCATAAAAAGTATCCGAACTAACAATGGCACTTCAAATTATAGTGTACATATATATTCTATTGATATCATTCTGCCCCGTCAATCCTTTTAACGAATCTTTTTTCATTCCTAAGGAAATTTTAATATTTTTGCAAAAAAGACAAGGGGGTTTCCCCCTTGTCTTTTTATCCGTCAATTTCCGTATGTAGTATCGGTGTCGCTTCCGTACTATGCTTTCTTATGCCTTGGTCTGCGTTTTTTACTTTTTTGAAGAATAATGAAAAAGTTTTTGGAAATTTTGCCGAAAGGGTGTTGACGATAAATTTTTACTGGAATATACTGAAGAAGTAAGAGAAAAGACAGATGGAGGTGAAACCGAATGGACGGCAGTCATAATAAAGAAGGCATTCCTTTAGAGCCTGAGAGTTACCGATCGTATGAAAACTTATACGCCGTGCATTTGGGTCTGTTTTTTATGAAGCCATAATAGACTCTTGGTTTCTATGCCCTTTTTCCGCTAAAGATGCACGGTGTGGCACATGATGGCACACGGTGCTTTTTTAATGGAACGGGGTGAGAAGCATGGAGGAAATGATGGAATTATTCGAGCGCTTTAACAAGCTGATGGAAGCGGGCGAATATACCGAATTAAAAGAGGAATTGAACTCAGAGCAGCCGGCGAATATTGCCGAATATTTCGAGGAGCTTTCGGCGGAAAAGCAACTGTTTATATTCCGCCTTTTGACGAAAGATATGGCGGCGGAGGTCTTTTCCTATATGGATAGCGATACGCAGGAGCATATTGTCCATTCCATTACGGACCGAGAGGTGCGTAATATTGTGGACGAAATGTTCTTGGACGATACGGTGGACTTTCTGGAGGAAGCCCCTGCCAATCTGGTGAAAAAGGTGCTGCGTAATACGGACGCAGGCACCAGATCCCTGATTAACCGGTTTTTGAATTATCCGGAGAACTCCGCCGGCAGCTTGATGACCATTGAGTTTGTTAAGCTGCGTGGGGATATGACGGTGGCCAGCGCCATGACGCAGATTAAACACACCGGTATGGATAAAGAAACCATTTATACCTGTTATGTCATAGACAGTCATCGTAAGCTCATTGGCGTGGTACCCCTGCGAACGCTGATTTGTGCCAACGATGAAGATACCATTGCGGAATTGATGCAGGATGATGTGGTTTCCGTACAGACTGTGGACGACCAGGAGGAAGTTGCCAATATCTTCAAAAAATATAACTGGATGGCTCTTCCCGTAACGGATAAAGAAGGGCGTTTGGTAGGTATTATTACTGTCGATGATATCGTGGACGTTATCGAACAGGAAACCACGGAAGATATGGAATTGATGGCAGCCGTACTGCCTTCTGATGATGAATACCTAAAGCTGAGCGTACCGGCATTGGTGAAAAACCGTATTCCGTGGCTGTGCGTACTGATGATTTCCGGCACATTAAGTGCCTTTGTCATCGGACAATATCAGAATTTGCTGGACTCCGTGGTGGTGCTTTCCAGTTTTATGACCATCATCACCGGGACAGGCGGAAATGCGGGCTCCCAGTCCTCTGCCATGATCATTCGCGGTATGGCGTTGGGTGAAATTCAGATACGGGATACCTTCCGGGTCATTGGGAAGGAATTGAGTGTAGGTGTTATTTGCGGTGCGATTTTGGGCATCATCAATATGCTCCGTATGACATTTTTCAGCAACGGCACCAATTTCCGTATTAACCTGACGGTTTCCATCAGTATGGGAATGGCCGTTGTGCTGGCAAAGACCATTGGCTGTACCTTGCCTATATTTGCTAAGGCAGTGAAGCTGGATCCGGCCATGATGGCAGGTCCGCTGATTTCTACCATTGTAGATGCGGTGGCATTGTTGATTTATTTCAGTATTGCTACGGTGCTGGTATTCTAAAAAGAAACGGCTATTTCCAAGAGGAATAGCCGTTTTTATGTAGAGGTTATGCCGTTGTTTTTTCCATGCTGTTTTTGAGGTAAGGCAGTATTTTTTGCCCTAACCAGCAGGAAACAATGATTTTTACCGTATCCAACGGGAGGAATACCAAGGCGCCTGCCGGTAATGTGGCCCAAAAGCGACTGCCGATGACTCTTGCCATCCAAAATGTGCCGATGCTGTAAGTCACCAGAGTTGCCAGAAACATACCGCCAATTTGAATCAACGGGCGATGGGGGAAGCGATGGATGCACCGGGAGCTGATTGCCACCAAAAACAGATACCCTATCAGATAACCGCCCCCGGCAGAAGCAAACCGCCCGATGCCGGAGCCGTAGCCGGAGAATACAGGCAGACCGATGGCACCCAGCAGGAGATATAACCCCGTTGCCGCCAATGCCTTTTTGGGCTCCAGTACATAAGAGGTTAGGTACAGGGCAAAGGTGCCTAATGTAAGAGCAACGGTGCTGGCGGGTATGGGAATGCTGATGGGAGCCAGAATACAGATGATGGCCGCCATCAGAGCGATATAGACCAAATCCTTTGTTTTTGTCTGCATAAAAAACCTTCTTTCCGATTGAGATATAGGCTATTGTAAACATCGGAGAGGAAAATGTCAACTATTTTGAAAAAATGGGTTTACAATTAAAGGCGACAAGAGAGAAAAATTGTGGTGCCATGGCAGAAGAAGGGCTATGTATCGCACTCCTTAAAAGTGAAAAATGGACTTGTCGATACTTTCCTTTCCGGGTATAGTAAAGGGAGAATACAGCAAAACAAAGGGAGGAGAGTATATGCTCCGATATTGCGAAAGATGTGGTGGCCGGGTACAGCGAAAAGATTCATATTGTATGCATTGTGGAGCCCTTTTATGGGAGGATTCCCAAAGCAAAGCGCCTGCTTTTATCAGATTGATATATTGGATTCCGGTTAGTAATTATGTTGTGATATTTCTTTGGTCAATTTGGAAAAGAAGAAAGCAGATAGATTGGATAAGCCATATCAAAAAGTTTGGAATGAATTGCTTGGCGGTTATATTTATCGTCGGTTTCTTTGTGTTTGCGATGATGCTTCCGTATATTATGCCTGATGACACACAGATGAGCGATTGGAGCGCTATTTATGAAGAGTATGAATATGACGAATACAGCATAGACGATATATTTGATGAATACCAATATTTTACAGATGGTTATTTTATGTATGATATGTATGATGACGAGGCGGATTTTTTTGTGCCTGTTCCCATGGAGGGAGAAGAATTATAATAAAAGCGTATGCCGGTGGAGAATGGATATTCTCCGCTTTTTTGATGTGTTTTTTCGGTTGTCTGTATGAAGAAGTTGTTTGGGAGAAATACTACCGGAAAGACAAAAAGGAGATGGGAGCTTGAACGGGAGCATACTGACGGTGGCACAGCTGGCATTTTTCGGCATGGGCGCCTATTATTTTTACAAAAACACAGGGAAAAAAGCCAGACGGGAACAGGTATCTATGGAGGAAACCCTATCCCAGATGGAAAAGCTGCAGTCCATGCGGGAAAGACGCTTGACAGAGCCTCTGGCAGAACAGACCCGCCCGCGGGCATTGACCGATATCATCGGGCAGGAAAATGCCATTCGTGCCCTGCGGGCGGCGTTGTGCGGACCCAATCCCCAGCATGTGCTGATTTATGGCCCGCCGGGAGTGGGGAAAACAGCGGCGGCACGGCTGATTTTGGAGGAGGCAAAAAAACAAGAGCAATCGCCCTTTGAGCATGGGGCAAAATTTGTGGAGATTGATGCCACTACATTGCAATTTGATGAAAGAAATATTGCCGACCCTTTGATGGGCTCTGTCCATGACCCCATTTATCAGGGGGCGGGCGCCTATGGACAGGCAGGGATTCCCCGTCCTCGCCCGGGGGCCATTTGCGAGGCTCATGGCGGGATATTATTCATAGATGAAATCGGGGAGCTGCACCCCATTCAGATGAATAAGCTGTTGAAGGTGCTGGAGGATAGGGTGGCACGGTTCCAAAGCAGTTATTACAGTCGGCAGAATAAAGAAATCCCTCTCTATATCCATGAAATTTTCCAAAAGGGAATGCCGGCGGATTTTCGGCTGGTGGGGGCGACGACCCGCAGCCCTGCGGATATTCCGGAGGCTCTGCGCTCCCGCTGTACGGAAATATTTTTTGAACGGCTGGACAGACATTCCGTAGAGGAAATTGCCCGCAATAGCCTGCATCGTTCCGGTATGGCCTATGAAGAGGGGCTTTGCGGGAAAATCGCCTGCTATGGCCAAGGCGGGCGGGATACGGTGAATATTGTGCAATCTCTGACTGCTCTGGCATGGCTGGAGGGCGGCAGAACCATTACCGCCGCAGATTTGGAATGGGTGGCGGAAACGGGGCGGTATCAGCCGGTATACCGGCAGAAAATCGGAGAAATGCCGCAAATTGGCGTGGTCAATGGCTTGGGTGTACAAAATAACGGCGGCGGAATGCTGCTTTGCGTTGAGGCAGTCGTACAAAAAGGCAGCGGCAGGCTGACAGTAACGGGTATTTTAGAGGAGGAGGAAATCAAAAGCCGGCAGGGGAGCGGCAGGCGGAAAAGCAATGCCCGCAGTGCGGCGGAAAATGTATTAACGCTGATGGAGAATTTTGGCTTTTCCAAAGGGGAGTATGATGTGCATATCAATTTCCCCGGCGGCATTCCCGTGGACGGCCCGTCGGCGGGTACGGCGATGTTTTTGGCGGTTTATTCCGCCTTTACCCAAAGGGCAGTGCCCCATGATATTGCCCTGACGGGAGAAATCGGTCTGCGGGGACAGATATTGCCTGTGGGCGGCGTGGAGGAAAAGCTGGAGGCGGCCGGAGAAGCCGGTGCAACTCGTGTTTTTATTCCTAAGGAGAACCGGAAGGCGGTTTATGAAGGGCGGAAGCCGGAGGTCGTTGCCGTTGGGGAAATCACGGAATTGCTGGAGCAGGTGTTTTTGCGGGAGAGTCAGACCCTTTCCGAGGGGCGGGAGTTTTTGGCAGAAAAGGAAATCGGCTGACGGAGGGGTATGGATAGACGTAAAATCAAAGATTGTGAGGCAAAATACTTTTGGTGATGCCTTCGACAAAATTTGACCGCATCATAGATTTATTGTATACTATTCTTTCAAGGCAAAAGCCTTTGGATTTGAAAAATAGTTGAATAATCGCGATATATGAGGTGGAACTATGGAAAAGAGAGAGTCAATTATCATACCTATGCTGGCCCTGCGGGGGCTGACGGTATTCCCTAATATGTCAATCAGCTTTCCTGTCAGCCGGCAGAAATCGCTGGACGCATTGCAGGCGGCAGAGGATAATTCCCGAAAGCTGTTTTTGGTGACCCAAAAAGACGCCGCAACGGCGGATCCCTTCCAGCAGGATCTTTATGAAATCGGTACTTTTGCGGAGGTCAAGCAGGTATTAAAGCTGCCGGGAAATGTGACCCATGTGATTGTAGAGGGCATTGAAAGAGGGCGGCTGGAGGTTATTCGTCCGAAGCCCGGCTGTGACTATGCAAAAATCACCTTGATTGGACAGGATTTTAGAGAGGAACCCAGTGAATATACAAAAGCCATGATGCGTGTGGCGGTGGAGCAGTACGAGGAATATCTGAAATATGTACCCAATACCACGGCGGTGGATTTATTGGGGAATGTGGTGGCGGCGGAAAAGCCGGGGCGTTTGGCGGACGTGATTGCCTCCGGACTGGAGATTGCCTATAACCGTAAGCAGAGGATATTGGAAATCCTGAACCCTTACGAGCGTTTGGAAGCAGTCATCGAAGAAATGCGAAATGAACGGCAGATTTTGGATATCAAGCGGGAAATCGAGGGAAAAACGAAGGAGCGTATCGACCAAAACCAACGGGAATACTATCTTCGGGAGGAAATGAAGGTCATTCAGGAGGAATTGGGGGATAAGGATGGTGTTGGAGCCGATGCGGCAAAATATCGGCAACAATTAGAGGAGAAAAATCCCCCCGAGCAGGTGAGAGATACCATTGAAAAGGAAATCGAGCGTATGCTGAAAATTCCTGTGACCTCACCGGAGTCCAATGTTTCCAGAAATTATATCGAAACCCTGTTGAGCCTGCCTTGGCGGGAAACCACGGAGGAGGTTTTTGACCTGCCGGAAGCACAGCGGATTTTGGACGAGGATCATTATGGTCTGAAAAAGGTGAAGGAGCGTATTGTGGAATACCTTGCTGTGCGGAAAAATGCGCCGGAGGAAAATGCCACTATACTTTGCTTAGTGGGACCTCCCGGTGTGGGCAAAACCTCCATCGCCCGTTCTGTTGCCAAGGCGTTAAACCGGAAATATGTCAGAATGTCCTTGGGCGGGGTGAAGGACGAGGCGGAAATTCGTGGGCATAGAAAAACCTATATCGGTGCCATGCCGGGGCGTATCATCAATGCCATGAAACAGGTGGGCACCGTCAACCCCCTGATGCTTTTGGACGAGGTGGATAAGCTGGGTATCTCCCATAACGGCGACCCTGCGGCGGCTTTGTTGGAGGTGCTGGACGGCGAACAGAACAATACCTTTCGGGATCATTTCGTAGAATTGCCTTACGATTTATCCAAAGTGCTGTTTATGTGTACGGCAAATAGTCTGGATACCATTTCCCAGCCTTTGCTGGATAGAATGGAGGTCATTGAGCTGGGCAGCTATACGGCACAGGAAAAACTCCATATCGCCGAGGAACATTTGATGAAAAAGCAGTTAAACCGACATGGCTTGACGGCGGCACAGTTGAAAATCAAAACTGATGCGATGGAGGAAATTATCGACGGCTATACCAAAGAGGCAGGCGTCCGTCAGTTGGAGCGTGTCATTGGGGAGGTATGCCGTAAGGCGGTGCGAGCCATTCTTTCGGCAGAGAAAAAGAGCCTGACGGTGACGAAGAAAAATTTGGAAGAAATCTTAGGCAAACGGAAATATAAACCGGAAACCATTTATGATACGCCCCAAGTCGGCATTGTCCGTGGGTTAGCATGGACCAGAGTGGGCGGCACGACCCTTTCCATAGAAGTCAATGTCATGCCGGGGGATGGTAAGTTTAAGCTGACGGGCAATCTGGGTAAGGTGATGCAGGAATCGGCGGAGGCGGCCATCAGCTATATCCGTTCCCGCTGCGGGGATTTTGGTTTAGAGTCGGATTTTTATAAGAAACATGATATACATATCCATATCCCCGAAGGTGCAACGCCGAAGGACGGACCTTCCGCCGGTATCACCATGACAACGGCCATACTTTCTGCCCTGACGGGAGCGAAGGTGCGAAATGACGTTGCCATGACGGGAGAGGTTACCATTCGGGGCAGAGTTCTTGCCATCGGCGGTTTGCAGGAAAAAATTCTGGCTGCCAAAAAGGTGGGTATCCGTACCGTGATTTTGCCTAAGGAAAATGAAAAGGACTTGCAGGAAATTCCCGAGGAAGTGAAGAACGGTCTGGAATTGATTTTGGCGGAGAGTATGGAGGACGTGTTGCATCACGCACTGGCGAAGGGAGAAAGCGTATGGAAGTAAAGAACAGTTCTTTGGCATATATCGGTACCAATTTTTCCCATTACCCCCAAGACGGTAAGCCGGAAATCGCCTTTGCGGGGAAATCCAATGTCGGGAAATCCACGCTGATTAACGCCATATTGGGGCGGCGGGCATTGGCACGCACCAGTTCTCAGCCGGGGAAAACCCGTACCATCAATTTTTATGATGTAAACGGGCAGATGTATGTGGTGGATTTGCCGGGTTATGGCTATGCCAAGGCACCCAAAACGGAAATTGCCAAATGGGGGCAGATGATAGAGGAATATCTGGGCAAAAGAGAGGAGCTCCGTGCCATTATCCTTTTGATTGATATTCGCCATGAGCCGGGCAAGAATGATATGATGATGTATGATTGGCTGAAGCATTATGGCTACGATATTATTATAGCGGCCACAAAAGCCGATAAAATCAACCGCAGTCAGATACAGAAGCATCTTTCCGTGATTCGCAAAGCATTGGGCTTGCGGCCGGAAGATGTGCTGATTCCCTTTTCCGGCGAAAAGAAAACGGGCGTGGAAGAGCTTTGGGCGGAGATAGAACGGTTTTTGCCGGAAACAGAAGAAATGTAATAGAGAGAAGGAGAGGGCTCTGCCCGCTCTTTTTTTCGTGATGGGGAGGCAACTGTTTTTGCCCCGTTGCCATATATCATGATGCCAAAGCCCTGTGGAAAGTCCGATAATTTGAAAAAATTCAAAAATATTTAGGAAAAACTGAAGAAAAATGAAAAACTGTTTCGTTATGATAGTTGGAAGAGAGAAAGGTGGTGGGCATAATCGAAAAAGATATATATCTGGAAGAAATCATTGACAGGTATCAAGATTTGATTTTCAGCATTTGCTGTAAAATGACGGGCAATTATTTTACGGCAGAGGATCTGACCCAAGAAACCTTTCTTTCCGCTTACCGAAAAATGGACAGTTTTGACGGCAATTACGAAAAAGCATGGCTCTGCCGCATCGCCATAAACAAATGCCTGGATTACAGCAAAAAAGCCCAGCGGCGGGAACAGCCCAAGGAGGCAGAAACCCTGCTGCAATTAGAGGCGGCGGGAGAAACGGTGGAGGGCAAGGTGTTGGCGAAGGAGGTGCGGCAGGAATTGCGAGAGGCCTGTACCGGCCTGCCGCCACCCTATGATATCATTGCATTGGCGTATTTTTACGAGGAAAAAAGCCCGCAGCAAATTGCCGAGGAAACAGGACGGAACCTGAAAACCGTGCAGACCCAGATTTATCGGGCAAAGGCGAGGCTCAGGAAAACTTTTGAGGCGAAAGGGGGAAGGCAGAATGAAACAAAATCGAAATTTTGATGACATAGAAGCTTTGATTGCCGAAACGGAGCAAGAGGGCTTGATTTCTGCGCCCCAAGGGCTGAAGGCGGCAGTTTTGGAAAAAGCCGCAAAACAGCAAAGAAAGCCGGAAAGCAAGTGGCGGTATCGCCTGCGGGTGGTAGGCAGTATGGCGGCGGCGTTATGGATGCTGGCTGCCATAGATGGAACAGCCGAGCTGGAGGCTATGCAGAAAATGGCGGAAAAGCTGGATACGAATGCAGTTGCAATCAGCAGTAGGATGGAAGATATTTCGGGAACTATATGTGAACAAATGATGGAGGTGATTGGTTTTGACAAACCGAAAAAATAGACTATTTACGTTTTTCTTTTCTCTTTGCCCCGGTGCGGGAGAAATGTATTTTGGGTTGTATAAACAGGGCATTAGTTTGATGGTGCTGTTCTTTGGCTTAGGGGCGATCGGGGCTTTGATGGGTGCGCCGCTTGCATTGTTTTTTACGCCGATAATTTGGTTTTACAGCTTTTTCCATGTGCATAATTTGAAAATTATGCCCGAGGAAGAATTTTGCATGGTGGAGGATAAATTCCTCTTTGAGGACTATCTGACTGTGGATAAAAATTGGAAGTTTTCAGAGAAAAAACGCCGTGTCTTTGCTGCGGGGCTGATTTTATTTGGTGTATATTTTTTATGCCGCACTTTCTTTTACTGGTTAGATGGGATTATCCTTTTGCCGCGGTTAATGTGGACTGTGCGCTATATGATTCCCAAGGCAATCGTGGGATTTTTGATTGTTTTTATCGGCATAAAGCTGTTGAGAGGACCTGTTGATGAGGTATCTGTTCAAGAAAACGAGGAGGAAGAACCATGAAAACAAGAAGAATCGGTACGCTGACATTAGGCGGGGGTCTGGTGATGTTCGGTGGTTTGTTTCTCGCCCATCTGTTTTTTGAAAAGTTGAATTATATGTGGATTTTTCGTCTGTGGCCGTTGCTGTTTATCTCGTTGGGGGTGGAAACCCTTTTGGGTCACACAAAGGAAGAATGGCGGTATGATAAAGGTGCAATTCTGCTGATGTTTTGCCTGACGGGCTTTGCTATGGTAATGGCTTTGGCGGATTTTCTGTTGCAGGCAGACTTGGCGTATGAAAATTTCCATTTTCTGTTCTGAAAAAATGTATGAAAAGCGGTATGTGAAGAGCATACTGCTTTTTTGTTGCACTTTGTGGTATAATATCCACGAAAGCATGAGCCGGGCGGGTAGAGGTTCTTAAGCAGGCGAGGGTGTGCTTGTACACATTCGACTGCTTAGGAATGTCTACCCATAGGGCGAAGCCCGTGATGAGCAGGCGAAGCCTGCGAATACGCACGGCGGCTACAAAACCCCATCGAAACGACAGTTGAGATGGTATACTGATAACAGAGAAATTTTGAAATAAATCAAACGGAGGAAGTACAATGACCGAAAGATTATTCGATAAAGATGCCTATGCAGTAAAATTCCAAGGGACGGTTTTGGAATGTTACGAAGAAGCGGACGGCTTCCAAATCGTGCTGGACAGGACCCTCTTTTACCCCGAGGGCGGCGGACAGCCGGCGGATTTGGGCGTTTTGGGCGATGCAAGGGTGTTGGACGTACAGGAAAAAGGCGAAACCATTTTCCATAAAACAGACCGCCCCTTGCCTATGGGGCAAACGGTAGAGGGAGAAATCGACTGGGCGCATCGCTTTGACCTGATGCAGAATCATTCGGGGGAGCATATACTTTCCGGCGTGATTTGCGGCAGATATGGCTGTGATAACGTGGGCTTTCATATGGGCAGGGAAAGCATCACCATTGATTTGAATACCAAAATTCCTGCCGAAGCCTTGCCGGAATTGGAAGAAAAGGCGAACGAGGCCATTTGGCGGAATACACCGGTGGAAATTTTTTACCCCTCTTCGGTGGAATTAAAGACGTTGGCATACCGCAGCAAAAAGGAATTGGAGGGGCAGGTGCGTATCGTCCGTATCGGGGAATACGACTGCTGTGCCTGCTGTGGCACCCATGTGAGATTTGCGGGAGAAATCGGGCAAATCAAAATCATCGGTACGCAGAATTATAAGGGCGGCACCAGATTGGAGCTTCTCTGCGGGAAACGAGCCTTGCAGGATTACGGCAGAACGGCCGCAGCGGCGGAGAATGCCGGCAGAATGCTTTCCGTACCGGGGGTACAGGTGGATATGGCTGTGAAAAATCTCCTTTCAGAGCGGGACAGCCTGCTCCGGTCATTACATGAGCTGAAATGGAAATCCTTTGCGGCAAAAGGCGAACAGGTGCCGGAGGGGACGGAAAACATATTGTTTTTTGCCGATGGCTTGCATCGGAAGGATATGGTACATTTTGCGGATTTGCTGTTGAAAAAGGCGGCAAAACGGGTAGCGGTACTCTCTCCTGCGGGGGAGGATTGGGCCTTTGTGCTGTTGAGTAAAGTGCAGGACGCAAAGGACTATGCAGAGCAATTGAAAGAAGTGTTCGGCTGTAAAGGCGGCGGAAAGCCGGAAGCCGTACAAGGCAGTGTGACGGGAGAAAAAGAAGCATTGCGGGTATTTTTTGCAGAAAGAGGCTTTTTGGTGCAGGAATAAAAAATTGTAAGAAAGTATTCAGAAAAGTGCAATAAAATATTCGGAAGCATATGATAGTATTCTAATGAAAGGCAGTGAAGGAATGGAACAGAACGTATTTGCCAAAAATCGTGAAAAATTACTGGGCCGCATGGCGGATAACGCCGTTGCAGTGCTTTTTGCGGGGCAGGCGCCCTATAAAAGAGGGGACGAGAAATACCCCTTTTCTCCCGACCGTAATTTTTATTATGTGACGGGTATCGACCAAGAGGATAGCATCCTGCTTTTGGCGCAGACGGAGGCAGACGTACGGCAGACCCTGTTTATCCGAAGGGATAATGGGGATTTGGCAAAATGGGTCGGGGCCAATATGGAGGCGAAGGAGGCCCAAGAAATCAGCGGTATTATGAAAATTGCCTATATTGACGAATTTGAAAGGGAATTTGCGGAGGTTGTATTCAAGAATAATTTGAAAACGGTCTGTCTGGATTTGGAAAACAGGGATTGGAACGCAGATTTTTATCCGGCGCTGAAATTTGCCCAAGAGGTGCAAAAAAGATACCCTTCTATGCAAATAGAGGATTTGTACCCTGTTTTCGGCGATTTGCGTCTGATAAAAGAAGAATGGGAATTGGAACGAATGCGAAAGGCTATGGATATTACCCGTTTGGGCATTGAGGAAATGATGCGGCAGGCCAAGGCGGGCATGAAGGAATATGAGGTAGAAGCCCATTTCGATTATATCCTGACGAAAAACGGTGTAAGACAGAAGGCGTTTCAGACCATCGTTGCAGGCGGCAGACGGGGAACCATATTGCATTATGCGGAGAATAATCAGCCCGTTTGTGACGGAGAATTGATACTGATTGACGCAGGGGCTCAGGTGGATTGGTATAATGGGGACATTTCCCGTACCTTCCCCATTAACGGAAAATTTTCCCAACGGCAGAAATTGGTTTATCATATTGTGCTGGAGGGGCAGAAAAAGGTCATAGATGCCATTCGCCCCGGTGTACCTTTTTCGGACTTAAACGAGATTTTGAAAGAGCATTATTTCCATGCGTTGCGGGAAATCGGTCTGGTGGAGAAGAAAGAGGACGTGGCGAAGTATTATTACCATGGGGTCAGCCATTACTTAGGTGCGGAAACCCATGATATTGGGAGATATATCAAGCGGGACTTACAGCCGGGTATGGTGCTGACGGTGGAGCCGGGGCTGTATATTGAAGAATGGGAAATCGGTATCCGTATTGAGGACGATGTGCTGGTGACAGAGGACGGCTGTGAAGTCATGACAGCCGCTATGATAAAGACGGTAGAGGAAATCGAGGCATTTATGGCAAAGGGTGAATGATATGGCGGAGTTTTCCGAAACGGATTTATACGCACCGATTCATGAATTTTTGGAGGCGGAAGGCTATCAGGTGCAGGCGGAGGTCAAGCATTGCGATATTGCCGCCGTCAAAGAGGGACAATTGATTGTGGTGGAGCTGAAAAAGGCCTTTTCCCTAAAGCTGGTTTATCAGGCGTTGGAGCGGCAAAGCTTGACGGAGTTGGTGTTTGTGGCAATCCCCCGTCCGAAAAAAGGGCAGCGGCAAAAGCCGTGGCGGGATATGCTGCGGCTATTGAAGCGGCTGGAGCTGGGGCTTCTGACCGTGGCGTTGGATAGCCCGCTGAAGACCGTAGATGTGGTGCTGGAGCCCTCCGATAGCTTGGCATGGAAGAACCGCAAAAAACGCCAACAGGTACAGGCGGAGGTGGAAAATCGCCAAATGGACGTGAATGTCGGCGGCATGACTCGGCGGAAAATCATGACTGCTTATCGGGAAAAAGCCCTCCGCCTTTGCTGCTTGTTGGAACGGCGAGGGCGTGTTTCTTGCGGGGAACTGCGGGAATGGGGTATGGCGGACGGAATCCCTGTGCTGAGCAAGAATTTTTACCGCTGGTTCAAGCGGGTGGGAAAAGGGGTCTATGCCCTTTCGGAAGAAGGGCTCAATGCATTGGAAAATCCCGATTATGAAAAAACCGTGGCATTTTACAGGCAGGAGCATATAGAACCATAAAAGGGGGAGAGAAGATGACGTTGTTACAGATTTTGGGTAATATTGCATGGCTGCTTTTTGGCGGATTGCTTTCCGCCATAGGCTGGTTTCTGGCAGGCTGTCTTTGCTGTATTACAGTGATTGGGATTCCTGTGGGTTTGCAGTGCTTTAAGTTTGCGAAAATGGTGCTGCTGCCCTTTGGGACGGTCATTGATTACGGAAGTATGGGCTCAGGCTCTATTGTGCTTAACGTGATTTGGATATTGCTGGGCGGCCTTGAGTTGGCATTGGGCTCTGTGATATTGGGAGCGGTTTGCTGTTTGACGATTATCGGGATTCCCTTCGGTTTACAGCATTTTAAGTTTGCGGCTCTGGCATTGACCCCCTTCGGGGCACAAATTCGGAGGGTGAGATGATATGCGGAAGAACAAAAGCCGGTGGAAACGGGGGATATTATGTCTGTTTTGCCTTGGCATTATCGGCATTTGCCTGATTTTTGGGCTGAGTGCCTATATGGAGAGGCATACGGCAAAACGTATTCTTTCCGCCGAAGACACAAAAGAAATACAGGCAGATTGTATCCTGATATTGGGCTGTGGGGTGCGGCCTGACGGCAGTCCCAGCCTGATGCTGCGGGATAGATTGGAAACTGCCGTTGCCCTTTATGAAATGGGCGCCTCTGACCGCTTGCTTGCCAACGGTGATCACGGACAAAAGGAGTATGACGAGGTCAATACCATGAAGGAGTATATTTTGGCAAGGGGTATCCCGTCGGAGGTGGTTTTTATGGACCATGCAGGCTTTTCCACCTACGATAGCGTCTACCGTGCCGGAGGTGTTTTTCAGGCGAAGAAAATACTCATTGTTTCTCAGAATTATCACTTGCCAAGAGCCTTATATCTGGCGGAACGGCTGGGCTTAGATGCCTATGGCGTGGCGGCACAAGATGTGCGCTATGGCGGGCAAAGCTATCGGGATTTACGGGAGAAGATTGCCCGGGCAAAGGATTTTTTTGTGGCATGGATACAGCCGAACCCGAAATATTTGGGAGAGGCGATCCCTGTCAGCGGCGATGGTAATGTGACCAATGATAAAGAATAGGAGGCTTATGATGATTATTACAACAACGAATACGATTGAAGGCAGAAAAATCGTAGAGTACAAAGGGATTGTGTTTGGCGAAGTCGTTGCCGGTGTGGATTTTGTGAAGGATATGATGGCAGGGCTTTCCAATATTTTTGGCGGGCGTTCCAATACCTACGAAACAGAGCTGATTGAAGCCAGAGAAAATGCCATACGAGAAATGCAGCAGCGGGCGGAAGCAATGGGCGCCAATGCGGTGGTTGGCGTGGATATTGATTATGAGGTGCTGGGTGCCAATAATGGCATGCTGATGGTGACGGCATCGGGTACGGCAGTGCGGTATGAATAAAAAAGACGTATACCTTTTGGTATACGTCTTTTTTATTATCTATGGTACTCTCCTTGCAGAACATCATCAAACAATGAATAGTGTTTTGTTAAATCGGCATTTCCTATATAATATGCTTCCAGCATCTTTTGTCCCTGAATCATAAAGAGTTTGGTATAGTTGTCTTTTTTGGCCAGAACGGCATAATCAAAGGGGGTATCAGCCAGAGGAATGATTTCCCAATTGATAAACTGAGGAAGTGTAAATAGTTCCTCCAGATATTTCTGCGGTGAAACGAAAGAAGAAAATTTTTTGTAATCCAACACCAGATGGGCTTCGTAAGGGTTTCCGCTTTCATCGGTTATTTCAGGGTTTTTGCCATGTTGCGTGATGGAAAATTGCACAGGAGCACCAAGCTCAGTATAGAAAGAAACTATATTTGCTTTCATCTCCCACCAATCATCGCCCTCAGAGCCGATTTTTTCAATATAAGATTCAGTAGGATAAAAATTTGCATCTTCTTCGATTTCCGCCAGAGCAACAAAGGGCAGCGGGTGTGAAATTTCCGCCATGGGTTTTTCCGAATAGGATAGTGAAAATGGCAGGAATGTAAATATTACGCCGCACACAAAAACGGTAGGTATGAGGTAAAAAAACAGTTTATGAATACGGACAGCTTTTTTGTAAGAAGTTTTTATAGAAGAAACAGGCGTCCCGGTTGCCAATTGTCTGTATACTTTTTCAAATCCTTTTGCTGTATGAAAACACTGAAAAACAAGCGCAAGACAAAGGATGGTATTCATCAAACTCGGAAACGGAATATCGCCATGAACCAGGTGATAGGTGCGATGTTCGGAAAACAGCAATAACCGAGAGATACCACTGATTAAATGAAAAATCAAAAACATGACGCCTATCCAAAAATAATTTTTTGTTTTTGCGGCATGGGGCTGAATCAGGCTACTTTCCACCAAGGGATCGGAATGAATTTCGGCAGTGCCCTCCTCGGCGGAGAAAATATAGAAGTATTCTCTGAAAGAAGAAAGAAATGTCCAGCCGCATTCTTCATAAAGTTCCACCTGCTCTTGATTTGGGTAATCTTCCATATTTTTTTCTTTCGGTTCCATATGATAAAGCATACGTTTTGGCTCTTTTACGGAAAAAGTTGCAAAAACGCTGTTGATACGCACCAAAAACAACCCTTCTGCCGAAAGGTCGGAAAACCATTTTTCCAATAAATGAATTTCATAGGGCTCCACAGGGAGCAATTTACGCTTGTATTCCATAAGAATTCTCCTTTGTCAGATGGTGTATTTTGCTTCCGCTTCCGCATCGGCAATGCATTGGCGTAAACGGGTGATTTCTTCCCGATAGGCGGCTTGTCCTTTTTCCGTTATGCGGTAGGTACGCTTTCTGCCTTCGGATGCAGTTTCTTCTATCAAGGATTCTTCTTCAAATTTTGCAAGAATGGTATAGAGGGTGCCCGGACCGAGGGAAACCCTATTTTTGGTACGCTTTTTGACATATTGTGCCACATCTGTGCCGCACAGTTCTTGTTTTTGAAATGCCATCAGAACATAAAACATGGTTTCTGTCAGAACCTCCATTGATTTTTTTGCCATAGAACCTCCTCCGATATTGTATATCGATATTATGTATCGATATTGTAACATCGTATATCGATATTGTCAAGATAAAGCAAGAAAACTGTGAGAAAATTGTAAGAAAAAAAGAGAACTGCAAAGAGTTCTCTTTTGAAAAAGGCAGTTTATGCTTTTTTGCGGCACCGGGCACAGGTTCCGTACAGAATCAACTGTTCCTGTTCCACCTCAAAATCCAGTTCCTGCTTTAGTTTTTTATGGAGCTCTGTCAATTCGTCCATTTCCAAATCCTGCACCTTGCCGCAAACGGAGCAGACCGTATGGGGGTGGCAGGCCACAATGGCGTCATAACGGGAACTGGGTTCGCCCACATTCAGCTCCTGCACCAGACCCAAATGCTTGAAATAATCCAACGTTTTATAAACCGTGGCGAGGCTCATGGTGGGATTGGTGGGTTCCAATGCTTTATAAATCATCTCTGCATTGGGATGCTCCATGCTGTTGCGGAGCATGGTATAAACGGCAATGCGCTGGGGCGTTACCTTTAATCCTTTTTCTCTTAAAATTTGGGCAGTTTCTTTCATATGGATACACCCCTTTTGATAATAACTATTCTTACTTAATAATAATATGGAATTTTTATTCCGTCAATAGGAAATTTTATTATGTTTGTTGTATTAAATGAGAAAAAGTGTCTTTTGTTGTGATTTTCGAGGGGATATGCTATCATAAAAGCAGGAAGGAGAGAAGGAAATGCATATTGTTTTGTTGGAACCGGAAATTCCCCAAAATGCGGGCAATATCGCCAGAACCTGTGCAGTGACCAATTCCGTACTGCATCTGATTCGGCCGCTGGGCTTTTCCGTGGAGGATAAATACTTGAAACGGGCAGGGCTGGATTATTGGAAACTGCTGGATATTCGTTATTATGAGAATTTTCAGGAGTTTCGGGAGAAAAATCCCCATGCGAAGCTCTGGCTGGCAACCACAAAGGCTCGCCATGTATATACCGATGTCACCTATGGGGAGAATGATTATATTATGTTCGGTAAGGAAAGCGCCGGTATTCCGGAGGAAATTCTTATGGAGCATGAAAAAACCACCATTCGTATCCCCATGCTGGAGGCTGCCAGAAGTCTGAATCTTTCCAATTCTGTGGCCATTGTGCTTTATGAGGCCATGCGGCAGCAGGGGTTTCCCGGTATGCTTCGGGAGGGGCAGCTGCATCATCATCAATGGGAATAGGCAATCAAAAAAGCGGTTCGATGAGAACCGCCTTTTCTATGTTCAAAAATAGGTTTTTTCCTCCCAAAGCACCACAGTTCCCGCTTCCAAGGACTGCTTTACATCAATGGTGCGTTGGTTGTTACTGCCCTTAAATTGCAAATCCAGAGAACGCTCTGCCAGCAGGAAGGGGCCGTCTACCAAAACGTCGGTTTCCTGCAATAAAGCCAGCTTTTTCGGGTCATGTTCTTCCCATAAGTCTTCCCATGTATAGCCCGTATAAGTCCATACGTTCAGCCCTAATTTATGGGCGCCTTCTGCCAGAAGGGTGCAGGGGGCAGGCTGCAAAAAAGGGTCCCCGCCGGAAAGGGTAATGCCGTCCAACAGGGGATTTTCCGCCATGGCGGCAAGAATATCCTCTGTATCTGCCCAAGAACCGCCGTCAGGGTCATGGGTCTGGGGGTTATGACAGCCGGGGCAGTGATGAAGACAGCCTTGGGTAAATATGGTCAGGCGAATACCGGGACCGTCTACAATGGAATCGCCGGTAATGCCGCTGAGGTTGATTTTCATGATTTACGCTTCCTTTGGATTCAGTTTCACATCGGTCACAACGGAGTGTTTCACTCTATCCCGTACCTCGGCCCGTTTTGCGTTATTGAAACGATCCAACGTGCCTACCAGATAGCCGGTAATACGGCGGATACGCTGGAAGCCTACCTCACCGTCGGTTTCCTTTCTGCCGCATTTGGGGCAGGTATCGCCGATGATGCCGTTATACCCGCAGACAGGATCCCTGTCAATGGGGTGGTTGATGGAGCCATAGCCGATGCCTTGGGATTTCATGTAACGAATGACTTTTTCAAAGGCGTCTAAGTTTTTGCCGGGATCGCCGTCCAGTTCGATATAGGTGATATACCCTGCATTGGTCAGTGCGTGATACGGCGCCTCCAGTTGTATTTTCTTATAGGCACTGATGGGATAATACACAGGAATATGGAAGCTGTTGGTGTAATATTCTTTATCGGTCACACCTTCAATGACGCCGAAGCGGGCTCTGTCCATACGGACAAAGCGGCCGGAAAGTCCCTCTGCCGGAGTCGCTAAAAGGGTGAAGTTCAGGTGAGTTTTTGCAGACATATCGTTCATTCTGCGGCGCATATGGCTGATGATGTCTATGCCCAGATTTTGTGCCACTTCGCTTTCGCCGTGGTGCACGCCAATCAAAGCTTTCAAAGCCTCCGCCAGACCGATAAATCCTACGGAGAGGGTACCGTGTTTCAAAACCTCCCGCACTTCGTCGTTATAATTCAGCTTATCGCTGTCAATCCAAACGCCTTCGCCCATGAGGAAAGGATAGTTGTGGACTTTTTTCTTTACTTGAATTTCAAAACGCTCCAAAAGCTGTTCGATGACCAAATCAATTTTATGATCCAGTTCGTTGAAGAACCAGTCGATATTTTTATTTGCCAAAATAGCGATACGGGGCAGGTTGATGCTGGTGAAGCTCAAATTGCCTCTGCCCAGTGTGATTTCCCGTTCAGGGTCGTTGATATTGCCGATGACTCTGGTGCGGCAGCCCATATAGGCGATTTCCGTTTCAGGGTGCCCTTCTTTATAATATTGCAGGTTAAAGGGGGCGTCTTGGAAGGAGAAATTGGGGAACAGCCGCTTTGCACTGACACGGCAAGCCAGCTTAAACAGGTCATAGTTCGGTTCGCCGGGGTTGAAGTTGATGCCCTCTTTCACACGGAAAATCTGAATGGGGAAAATAGCGGTTTCGCCGTTGCCCAGACCGGCCTCCGTTACCAACAGCATATTTTTGATAACCATACGGGCTTCCGTAGAGGTATCCATACCATAGTTGATGGAGGAAAAAGGCGTTTGTGCACCGGCGCGGCTGTGCATGGTATTCAAATTATGCAGCAGTGCCTCCATAGCTTGATAGGTGGCTTTATCCGTTTCTTCTGTCGCTTTTTTGGCGGAGAAAGATTGTGCCTTATCCAAAACAGTGGCATCTACACCTGCCTCCAAAAACAATTCTTTCTCTGCCTTCGTATAAGCCTCGTTTTTATCTAATGTGGGAATCAGCCCCTGTGCTTCCAGCTTTTGGAAGATTTCTTCGGCTTTTTTGGCTTTTTCGTCGCTATCCATCACTTCAATCAGGGAAGTCAGATTGGAACGGTAGCGTTTTTTATAGGTCTTGGCAACGCCGGGCGCCAGACCGTAATCGAAATTACCGATGGATTGCCCGCCGTGCTGGTCATTCTGGTTGGACTGAATGGCGATACAAGCCAAAGATGCATAGCTGACAATATCGTTCGGCTCTCTTAAAACGCCGTGGCCTGTGGAAAAGCCGCCATGGAACAGCTTCAAAAGGTCGATTTGACAGCAGGTGGTCGTTAAAGTATAAAAATCCAAATCATGGATATGAATATCGCCGTTTTGGTGGGCCTCGGAATGGGCGGGATTCAGCACATAGCTTTCATAGAAATGCTTCGCTCCCTCGGAGCCGTATTTCAGCATGGAACCCATGGCCGTATTGCCGTCAATATTGGCATTTTCCCGCTTAATATCGCTGTCGGTGGCGTCTTTATAGGTAATATCCTCGAAGGTTTTCATCAGACGGTCGTTCATGTTTCTGACTCTGGTGCGTTCCGCCCGATAGAGGATATATGCCTTTGCCGTACGCACATAGCCATGGTCGATAAGGGCTTTTTCCACACTGTCCTGAATTTGTTCCACGGTGGGGGAGGCGATGCCTGCCGCCTCAAAGCCATCGGAAACCTCCTGTGCCAGTTGCAGGCAGATGGAATAGTCCTTTGCCCCTACGGTGGCCTGGAATGCTTTTTCAATGGCATTGGCGATTTTATTGATGTCGAAATAAACGGTACGTCCGTCTCTTTTTGTGATGGTAGTAATCATTTGCGTCCCTTCTTTCTTACTGTATTTTGCCGGTATGCAGTTTCTTTTGCAAAAGGAGAAACCACAATATCTAGTTTTTTATGATTCTAAAATGTATATATATTGTATGGCATAACATGGGAGCAGTCAAGAGAAAAAATGAAAAAAATAAGAAAAAGCTGAAAACATGGTGAGAAAGGGCGAGGGGACGAAGGTTTTCGGCATACAATGGGAAAGAGAGCGGAAAAATAGAGGAGGAACATAACATGAAATGGGAGAGATTTTCATGCCTGCGGGAAAAAGAGGTCATCAATATTTGTGACGGAAAGCGTTTGGGCTGTGTTTGTGATTTGGAACTGGATCCGGTTTCGGGGAAAATCTGTACCCTGATTATTCCGGAGGAATGTGGGAAATGGAGCTTTTTCGGGAAAGAACGGGCATTTTTCCTGCCATGGCGGTGTATCAAACGTATCGGGGACGATATTATTCTGGTGGAGGTGGATGAGGACGATATCCTGAGAAATGATGAGGACTGACGGTTGACCCACGGGAAAATCTCCATTATACTGAGAATAAGAAAAAAAGAGGGGGAAACCGGAAGTGAAATGTCCTTTTTGTAATTATACAGATACGAAAGTAATCGATTCCAGAGCGCAGGACGAGAATACAGTCATTCGTCGGCGTCGGCTGTGTGAAAGCTGTGGGAAACGGTTTACGACTTATGAACGGATTGATATGATTCCCATTACGGTGATTAAAAGAGACGGCACGAGGGAAATATTCGATAAGAACAAGCTGGTGGGCGGGATTATGAAATCCTGCAACAAACGTCCTGTTACGGCGAAACAGATTGAGGAATTGGTGGACGATATTGAAAATACCCTCATGGGTAACGGTGAACGGGAGGTAGACAGCAAGGTAGTAGGCAATATGGTCATGGATCGCTTGAAGGATCTGGACGAGGTGGCTTATGTTCGCTTTGCATCGGTTTACCGCCAGTTCAAGGATATCAATACATTCATCGACGAGCTGGAAAAGCTGTTGATAGAAAAAAAACAGGGCTGAGCTGAGGAGGCGAAGGCATTGGAACAAAAGGTAAAGGCTCTTTTTGCGTGGACGGAAGAAGGGCATGATACAGCGGTTCATATCGCCGGTCTTTATCGCCAAGGCGGCATGGAGGTGTTTCTCCACGGCGTGGCGGAGGCGGAGGAGCTGATTGCAATTGGGGAAAAGCATGGCATGACCCATGTGCTCTATTTTTTGGACGGGGAAAAGCTGAAGCTGGTCAGCCTTGCCGATGAAATGGGCGGCTTTACGGTAGATGTGCTGGTGGAGGATTTGATTTTGCCCCGCTAAAAAAAGAATTTTTCAAGACAGGCAATATTTTACAAAATACCTCATAGGATAAAAATGTAACAGAAACACTCTTATCCTAAGGAGGTATTTATTATGTGTGGATTTGGCTGTGGTAACGAAAGCATTATTTGGATCATCATTCTGTTATGCCTGTGCGGCGGCAACAATGGAAACAACTTCATTGGCGGCTGCAACGATAACAACTGGATCTGGATTTTGATCCTGCTGTGCTGCTGTGGCAACGGCAATCAGCTGAACAACTGCTCTTCCTGCTAAGAAATATCTTCAAAGGAGGCTCCCGTATTTTGCGGGAGCCTGTCTTTTTTTGCGGCGGAAAAAATTCCGGAGCCGTTCCTTCCTAAATTAAAATAATAAGAAAAGGGAGGCGAATATCATGCTGGAAAAAAAGAAACAGGAAGCAGCAGTACGTCAATGGATAGAAAGGGAGCGGCAGCGCTTAAGTGAGCGGGCCTATGCCTTGGAAAACGCTTTTTACAGTGCTTTTTATGCCCAATGCGTGGAAAGCACGGCGGCAGATGCCTATGAGGTGTTTTTGGAAAATCCGCTGGCACATAATTATTTTCGGGAAAATTTGCCTAGGCTGGAGGAGCGGTCCATGGGGCGGTTTTATAAACTGGCTGCCATACACCATACCATTCGCATTGTGCGGCGGCGAAAAAAGGAACTGGATTGGGAGGATATGAAAGGTGCATTGATACAAGTCTATGCGCTGGAGGAACGGGAACAGCACATGGCGGAATTGCTTTTTCGCTGTGCATCCTGCTATCAAAGCGGTTTTCAGGAACTGTTTTTGAAGACCACCGCCCGATATTTATTCGGCGACTGCATTTTAGACGGTTTTTCCTTCGCATTTATCGGCAATTTCTGGTATAATTCTTATAGTAGCTTTATGGCGGCATTTACGGGCTATGTGCCCTTTCATATTCGGCTGAAACATGCCCAATGAGTTTTGGTTGGCAATAGGAGGAATTTACCCATGGCAAACAGATGGACGGCACAACAGAAGGAAGCCATTCAAATAAGAGATTGTGATTTGTTGGTTTCTGCGGCGGCGGGCAGTGGAAAAACCGCCGTTTTGGTGGAACGCATCATTACCCGTATTATAGAGGAGGAGCAGGAAATCGACCGCCTTTTGGTGGTGACATTTACAAAGGCTGCCGCAGCGGAGATGAGCCAGCGTATCGGTGCCGCCATATCCAAAAGGTTGCAGGAAACGCCCAATGACATTCATCTGCAAAACCAGATGACCTTTTTGCCGCGGGCGGATATTAAGACCATTCATGCCTTTTGCCTGCAAGTCATACGGGAGTATTATCATATTCTGGGGCTGGATCCGGCCATGCGGACAGCAGATCCCTCCGAAATCAAGCTGTTGCAAAATGAGGTGCTGGAGGAACTGTTTGAACAGCTTTATGCCGATGAGAGTAATGGGTGGTTTTTTGATTTATTGGAAACCTTCGGACAGCCCACCAATGACCGGCCGTTGAAGGATTTGATTTTGGAGATTTATGCCTTTGCCCAAGCAAATCCCGACCCCAAGGGGCTTTTGGACGATATGGCGGCGGGCTTTTTATTGGGTGAGGAAGAAACGGTGGACGATTGCGATTGGTTCCCCTTGATTCGGCAAGGTGTAGCCTCTGTGGTGGAGTATGCCCGTTATCAACTGCGGCGGGCGGAGGAAATGGCGCAATTCCCCGGCTTTGAGGGATATTTGGAAAAGCTGGAGCAGGAACGGCAGCAGACGGACAAGCTCTATGACGCATTGGAGAAGCCCTATGCCCGGTGGCTGGAGGCATACAGAGAAATCGAATTTGCCCGTTTGCTTCCTTACAAAGGAAAGGAAAAAGAAAAAGCAGAGCAAATCAAGGAATGGCGAAATGATGCAAAGAAGGCGTTAAATAAGCTGAAGGAGAGCTTTTTTTGTTATCGTGCCGAAACCCAGAGCCGTATCATACGGAAGGCGTATCCCATTGCCCAAGGGCTGACGGAGCTGACAAAGCGGTTTATGGACGCCTTTGGAGCGGCAAAACGGGAAAAGCTGATGATGGATTTCAACGATTATGAGCATTTTGCGTTACAGGTGCTGGTGGAGGCGGGCAGTACGCCGGAGCACATCCTGCCTACGGCGGCAGCAAAGGAATTGCAGCAGCGGTATGACGAAATTATGATTGACGAATACCAGGACAGCAATCTGGTGCAGGAAATGATTTTGACGGCGGTTTCCGGCGAAAGCAGGGGGCAGAATAACCGCTTTATGGTGGGCGATGTGAAGCAGAGCATTTACCGCTTCCGCCAAGCCATGCCGGAGCTGTTCAATGAAAAATATGAGATTTATCCGTCGGAAGAGGGAGGGAAGACGAGAAAAGTCATTCTTTCCAAAAACTTTCGCAGCCGTAAAAATATATTGGACGGCATCAATTTCCTGTTCCGTCAAATCATGCAGAAGGAATTTGGCGATGTGGCCTATGATGCAGAGGAGGCCCTTTATGCCGGAGCCGATTTCCCGGAAACCACTGCCCTTTGTGGCGGTGCCAATGAAGTGATATTGGCGGAAATGGCGGAGCAGGAGGATTCCGGACTGACGGAGGAAATGCAGGAGCTGAACCGCCGCCAGCTGGAGGCCAATGTGATTGTGAAAAAAATCAAGGAACTGCTGACCTCCGGTTTTCAGGTGTGGGACGGCAAAATAGGGGAATATCGCCCTGTGGCTTACGGGGATATTGCCATATTACTGCGTAGTATGAAAAACTGGAGTGCGGTACTGGACGATGTGTTCGGCAGAGAAGGATTGCCCTATTATGCAGAAACGGCAGAGGGCTATTATAGCGTGCCGGAGGTGGAAACGGTACTGCATCTGCTGCGGCTCGTTGATAACCCCAGACAGGATATTCCTCTGCTTTCTATCCTGCATTCGCCCCTCTATGGCTTGACGGCGGAGGAATTGGTGCAAATTCGCCTTGGCGGTGGAAAGGGACTGTATTTTGACTGTATCCATACCTATTTGGAGCAGGGGGAAGACGAGGAATTGCGGGGCAGGCTTTCAGCCTTTCTGGGGAATCTGGCAGATTGGCGGAAGCAGGCACGGAATGTGTCCCTGCCGGAATTATTGCGGTATTTGTATCGTGAAACGGGATATTATGACTATCTCGGTATGACGGCAGGGGGCGAGCTGCGGCAGGCAAACCTGCGTCTGCTTTTGGAAAAGGCGGAGCAGTATGAAAAGGGCAGCCGAAAGGGACTGTTTTATTTCATACGCTATGTGGAGGATATGAAAACGGCAGAGGCGGAAACCTCTGCTGCCAAGCTGATGAGCGAGGGAGAAAACCTCATTCGGGTGATGACCATACATAAAAGCAAGGGCTTGGAGTTTCCCGTGGTGTTTGTTTCTGATATGGGAAAGGCCTTCAATGATATGGATGCCAGAAGTCCGGTCATTCTGCATCAGAAATGGGGCTATGGCATGGATTATACGGATTTGGAGCAGCGAACCGTTTACCGCAGTTTATCGAAAACGGCACTGGCAGAAGCGATACGGCAGGAAAATCTTGCAGAGGAAACCCGTGTGCTGTATGTGGCTCTGACCCGTGCTAAGGAAAAGCTGATATTGACCGGTGTCAAGAAAGATATGAAAAAGGCAATGATGAAATGGCTGGACGGAGCAGACTGTCAAACCGAAGCATTGCCCATATTCCGCCTGCGGCGGGGGAAGAGCTATCTGGATTGGGTGATGCCGGCGGTGCTGCGGCATGGGGATTGTGCTCACTTGCCGGAAAAATGGGGATTGGAGCAAAATGTAACTTCGCCTTTGTTTGCACAGGAGGCTTCTCGGTGGCAGGTTTCTCTTCTGACTAGGGAGGAGGCCTTGCGGGAGGTGTCCGGGGAGCAGAAGAAAACGGCGGAGCAGAAGAATTATTTTGCCCAATGGAAAACGCCGGCGGAAATGACGGAGGAACGGAAGGAAGTCTTTCGTATACTTAGCTGGCAATATCCCTACGGGAAGGAAACCGGTCTGCCCACAAAGCTGTCTATTTCCGAAATCAAGCGGAAGTATCAGGCGGAGATATTGGGAGAAGCACCAACCGTTGCCGTACCCCTTTCTTTCCCGAGGGAAAAGAAAGACGGGCTGACAGCCGCACAAATCGGTACTGCTATGCACACCTTTTTAGAGGAGGCAGATTTACGACAGCCCTATGATATGCCCGCTATTGAGGCTTTGGCAGAAAAGCTGATGCAGCAGGGCAGGCTGACGGCGGAGGAAGGAGCGGCCTTGCGGAAACAGGAATTGCTGGGCTTTTTCCAATCGGATTTGGCAAAAAGACTGCGTGAAAGCGACCGTATTGAGAAGGAACGGACGTTTTCCTTGCTGATGGAGCCGAAGGAGCTGTTTTTTGGAAGGGAATATGCAGATGTGACAGATACCATATTGGTCAACGGCATCATTGACTGCTTTTTTACAGAGGGGGATTCTGTCATACTGCTGGATTATAAAAGCGACCGCATTTATAAGGAAGAAGAACTGCGCCAACGGTATCAGGTGCAGTTACGGCTATATCGGCTCGCCTTGGAGCGGGCGTTGCAGGTATCGGTGAAGGAAATGATGCTCTATTCCTTTGCCATGGGCAAGGCTGTTGTGGTAGAGTAAGGGTGAAGGAAATGTCATAGTTTTTGTTTTGATTGCGGGTATTAGCTGGGGTTTGATTGGTGTATTTACAAAGGCAATTTATGGCTTGGGCTTTACGGAAATGGAAATGCTGTTAGGGAGAAGCAATGAAAGGAAGATTGGATATGGCAAGAAACCGTATGCGTATAGATATGGGGAGGCAAACGGAAGAGAATGTTTTGAAAACTATCAAGCAGGTGCAACTGATAAAAGGAGATGCAGATGTAATAGATATTGCAAACGAACTTAATTTGAATCGCTCTACGGCTTATTCTGCGGTAAAACGATTGGTTGAATCAGGATGGCTGAGACCGTTTGATGGACGAACGGGACGGCACGAAAAACAGGTTCTTGTTTTTACGGAAGATGGCGAAAAAAAGGCTGCTGCAATACTGGAACGCCACGAACTTATTCTTCAATGGTTAATCCGCCTCGGGGTGCCGCGTGAAGAAGCAAAGGAAGAAGCCTGCTATATGGAGCATGGCTTGAGTGATAACATGATAGAAGTTTTGCGAGCTCACGTTGCAATGGCATCTAAGATTGTCGGCTTTGATGGTGCCAGTGCTTCGGATATTATGGAAGAAATGCACAAAATGATGCAAAAAGATACAGATGTTGGTTCTACCCTCGGAGAGGAGCTTCAGATTGTTGTAAAAAAAGCCGGAGGCGTTGAAGGGATTAAGAGAAAAACGGCTTTTATAAATCAATTAGGCGGAGAAAAGAATCTTGTTGATATGGTAAAGTGGGTTGAGAGCCTTGGTGGCATGGAGAAAATATCGGCGGATCTTCATACACGGGACGATTTTTTGCAGCGTGTTGGAGGGGAACGCCGTTTGGAGCTTATGATACGATTTGCCAATCGATATAAAAGTGTGACTCGCCTTGAAGAATCCTTGAAAAGTTTGGTTGCCCTGGATAAATGGATAGAGGAAAATTCTACAAAGAGCAAGCTTTTAAGTGCAGTGAAATTGATAGATGAAGCCGGAGGGGAGGAGGCGTTAAAGACGCTCATGCGTGCGGCAAATCAAGTGGGGGGTGCAAAAAAAGCGGCAAAGATACTAAATGCGGAGCATAGGCTTTGGGCAAAGGAAGTTTTCACCGGCGAAAGCAATAGACAAAAAATGAATTCATCAGATGATGTGCAATGATGCACATCATTTTTATAAATATTTTTTGAAAAACAAAACTGCATATTGACTTTTGCGAAAACATATGAATAATATATAGTTGTAAAATATTTATCCGAAATGAATCTTTTGTAAAAACATTACGATGGCTGATTTAAAAGGTATCTGGTTTACAAAAATAGATTTGAATGTTGATATAACAACGGCGAAAAACTAAATTTTTTTGGCATATAGTTAGCTGAAACTAACTAAAAAATAGCGTGTTTTTTGCGAAAATTTTGGATAAGAAAGGATGATAAAAATAACAAAAGAAAAATTTTTGGATTCGAGTTAGTTGCAGTAAATATTTTAGTGATTTGTATTTTTAAGAAGTGAAGAAAATCAGGAAAGGAAGAAAAATATGGTTAAAACAAACAAAAATCGATTTTTTGCGATTTTCCTTGCGGTAATTATGGCTTTGGGCATGATTCCTGCTATGGGAATAACAGTAAGGGCAGAAAATAAAACCTATGAGTTTGGCAGTAGCAAAGTAGAATTGTCTGCGGGAACTTATGATATGAATGTGTCGTTGATGAAGGCAAGCGACCCTACGTCGCCTTCTATGGCAGGAAGTGCGATTGCGGGAACGGCCAAGCTAACGGTTTCTGATGAAGGCGTTGCGACACTTGAAATTCCCATTGGTGCTGTCAGCGTGGGTCCGATAACAGGTCATGCCAGCCAATGGAAAATTTTTACCGGTACATCGGCATCTGGTGATTCTATTGTGGCTACGGAAACAAAAGATTCGGAAGGCTATGTAAATTCTATCAGTTATCAAATTCCGGATATTGCATTGGACGGAAACTATTGCGAGATGTATGTAGATGCGATGAATACGACAACGTCCGCTTATCTGGCCTATGATTATGCGAATATCCAAACAGAATCCCCGGATCCCGTCCTTGAAAATGGCGACTATACCCTTTCTGTAACTGCAATTACCGCAAGCAGCTACGGCACTGCCGAGGAAAAGACATTCCCTTTGACCCGTCAGTTCGACCCGAAAATCAAGCTTTCAAAAACCGATGCAGGAATGAAAGTAAGTCTTTTGTATAAGCCTTCAAGCATTGATATGCAAAAACTTGCTATGGACGATGTTGAAGGTGTAAAGACAGAATTTGGTCAAGACGAAAGCGGAACAGCATATGAATTCACAATGGATATTGCAAACATCACCGCAGACCATAAGCTGTCTTTCACCTATAACACGGGCGACGGCGGCGTTATGACCTCCAGCGTTTATCTCAGGGACTATGCAACAAGCCCTTGGAACGGGTACGATTGGAAGCCTGCGGAAGACCCTAAACCAGAAAAGAGTGCGGCTCCCTCAATCTCCCCCAACGGAGGTACATTCACGGGCAGTCAGAGTGTGACAATCACAGCTGCAAGCGGAGCAGATATTTTTTATACGTTGGATGGCACAAATCCTACTGAAAACAGCACAAAATATACAAATGTAATCACGCTTTCAGATACAACAACAGTAAAAGCAATTGCCGTTGAGGAAAACAAAACCGCAAGCGACGTTGCAAGTGCGACATTTACCAAAACAAGCTCATCATCAGGCGGTGGCGGCGGTGGTGGCGGTGGCGGTGGAAGCACCCAGAATTTCTTCCTCACCGACGGACGTTATCTTGTTGACGTTGCCCTCTGGAACGCATCCACCGACAATGCCTCCATGGGCAACAGTGCATTGACAAACAATGATAAAGCCCTTGTTACCGTATCCAACGGCAAGGTGACTACTGTTGAAATCGCAACGAATCCCGTGCAGGTAGGTACGGTTCACAGCGCAATCACAGCCATGAAGTACGCCAACAGCCAAGAGGTTAAGGACAGCAACAGCTTAAGCAACGTAAATGTCCTTGAAACCGGGGATATTACCACTTCGGGACACACAACCAGCGGTACATATAAATACATCAAACGTGCAAGCTTTACATTGCCCAGTGCGGCTCAGCCCACATCTGCAAGCGATGTAACATACGTGGCAGTAAACTTCACCGTTCCCGACACACCCATGGATGAGGTGGTTGCGGGTTCCGGAAAAGGCCTTGAAGCGAGATTGAAATTGACTTGGTCAACGGCGGAAAAGACGACAAAATCCAGCCTTTCCGCAAATGATGAAGTGGCAAGAGGTACAAGCAGCACAACCGGACAAACTGTTAAGGATATTGCCCTTACGGATTCCGCAACGAAAATCAAGCTCAATGCGGACACAGAGGCCCTTCCTGAAAACACGAAGCTTTCCGTAAAGAAAGTGACAAGCGGAACAGCTTTCGAGAGCGCACAGAAGGCAATGGAAAACGAAACAAAACCTTGGGAATTGTACGAAATTAAGGCTACTTCCGACAATGCGGACGTTCAGCCCAAGGGACAGGTACAGCTTTCCATCCCCTGCACAGACGCAGGATTAACCGTTTATCGCATCAACGACAACGGAACACGTGTCGCAATCAAGGGCGAGGTCAAGGACGGAGCATATGTTTTCAGAACAAGCGCACTTGGTAACTTTGCGGTTATGTCCAATGCAGAAGATGGCCCCATTGTTCCGATTGTGACGGAAAACACTGCTGATAATACAGGAAACAAAGCCGACAGCTTAAAAGACATTGTAGGCCATTGGGCAGAAAAAAATATCAAAAAAGTCGTTGAAAAAGGACTTTTCAGCGGTACGAG
The DNA here is from genome assembly GCA_017523325.1 of Anaerotignum sp. Classification (GTDB taxonomy): domain Bacteria; phylum Bacillota; class Clostridia; order Lachnospirales; family Anaerotignaceae; genus Anaerotignum_A. The sequence goes on from JAFWWO010000021.1 coordinate 31,733, forward strand.
CGAAACGAAATTCTCCCCCAACAAAGAAATGACCAGAGGTATGTTCATTACGGTTCTGGGCAGACTTCACGGGGTGACAGGATATTCCGGAGAAACAAAATTCAAGGACGTGAAAGCCGGTAAATACTATGCACCCTATATAAACTGGGGCAACGCAAACGGCATTGTAAGCGGACTGAGTGCGGATGAATTCGCTCCGGATGCACCTATAACCCGCCAGGAGATGGCAACATTCCTTGTAAGATATGCAAAGTTCGCTAACATCGAATTAAATTCGGGCGAACCCGTATCATTCAAGGATGCAGGCAGTATCGCAACATGGGCGAAAGATGCCGTGAATGCAGTAAGTGCAGCAAAGCTCATTTCAGGCTACCCTGACGGCACTTTCGGTCCCACAGGAAAGGCAACTCGTGCAGAAGTGGCAACGCTTCTTATCAATTTTGTCGAAAGCTATGGGCTTTGAGATGAAAAGTCGAAAAAAGCCATGAAATTTAATATAAGCGGTTCTGTTTTATAAAGGACAGAACCGCATAATGCAAAAGCGTCTTCGGTTATTCCAAAAGCTGTTATTTATAGGAGTTTGGATAACCGATGCGTTTTGCGTTATAAAAATATATTGAAACTTACGGATGGCGTATCCAAACCGAAAAAAGTTTCGTATATGAAGGTGTGGTGTTTTCGCTTTGGCTATTTCATTCGTTAGAATGTGCTTGGGGAAGAGTGTGAAACGGGGTGCGAGGCAGTATCTCGAAAAAGATTGAAAAGCAATCATAAATGGCAATCAAGAAGGGATGACGATTATGAAGTTAAAAAAATTTTTGTCGATGGTTTTGGGTGTATGTATGGCGGTTGTGTTTTATGCAGTTCCTGCAAAAGCCCTTGATATGGGTGTTTATCTGGGAACAAGCACAGCCAGCTACTATAATCCTGATACAGGTGAAATAGATGACGGAGGAACAAAAAATGCCGCTTTGGGCGAGGGCATGTGCCGAAGTGCAACGGGAGGGAAATGCCTGTTAGAAGTGGATAAGGACGGAAATATGTGGCTGACGGTACGGCTTTTGCTTCAAAGCAATTGTAAAGACATAAAGCTCTACACCAGAACAGGCAATAATACATATTCACAGGTAAGCTACGACATCGTTTCCGAGGACTCAAGCCAAGACTCTGTGGATTATCGTTTCAGGGTTTACAGTACAGATATTCAACTGAAAGCGACTATGTACGTTACTCCCATGGGGCGTGATGTTTTGTGGTACATGACCTGCGGCGGCTTTAATCTCGGCAGCGGTGATTTTGTTGTAAGCATCGATACCACACCTCCTGTTTCCGAACCTGTGCCGCAAACCGTGAAAACCGAAGAAAAGAAAGCGGAAACAGTTGAAAAAAAGGAGAATAAAAAAGCGGAAGAACAGGACGAAAATAAAAACGAAAATAAAAACGAAAAGAAAGAAGAAACCTCTATAGAGGAAAATGCAGAAGATCCGGATGAAGGCAAAAATGATGATAAAAAAATTGAAGAACCTGTCGAGGAATCTGAGGAAAAAGATGATTCACAGGATAAAAATAGAATAGAAAAAGTGGATATATCGGAAAAATCCGACGGAATGAGAAAAAGCGGTATGGCAGTAGTCGTGATTGTTGTGGCAATCGTGGGTATATTGGGGATTAAACGCATAAAGAAAGGGAAAAAATAATGAAAAATAAAATTTTCGGAAAACTTTTCACATTATGTCTTGGAGTGATGATGTCTGTTGTTGCCGTTGCCTGCGTTGACCAGCACGCAGAAAATATAAGCGGCGAAGTTAAATCCTCGGAAGAGATTCGTATTATTGCTACATCAAATGCAACTTTATGGATTTGTGATGCACTTGACCTTGATTTGGCTGCAAGATGTGCTACCGGTGGCGATATTCCTGAAAGATACAAGGATTTGCCTGAAATAGGCACAGCGATGTCCCCTGATGTGGAGGCAATAGCACTTCTGGAGCCTACGGATATCATTGGTCCGGATACGTTAATGGAAACTATCAAACCTACATATGATGCTTTAGACTTGCCGTATACGTTTATCGATCTGCAAAGCGTCGAGGGGATGTATGATTCCATTGAGCTTTTGGGGCAAAAATACGGCAAGGAGTCGGAGGCGGCATCTCTCGTTGAGGAATATCATCAAATTTTGGATGAATTTGAAAAGGGCATAGAGGGCAAGCCCAAGCCCACAGTTTTAATGCTTATGGGACTTCCCGGGGCATACATAGAATGTACCCCCAATTCCTATTGTGGCTCGCTTATAGGCGTTGCGGGGGCAGAGAGCGTTGTGCAGGTGGATGATGACATGAATTTTGTGTCATGGAATACGGAGGAGCTTCTTAAACTTGACCCCGATTATATTTTGCTTACTGTGCATGGACTCCCATTTGATGCAATGGAAATGTTTGCAGAGGAGTTCAAAACAAATGATATTTGGCAGCATTTTCGTGCCGTACAAGAGGGGCATGTTTATGAACTGGATTATACTTTGTTTGGCATGAGTGCTACATTTGAGTGGCCGAAAGCCTTGAATGTTTTGAAGGAAATTTTGTATGATGGCACATATAAGGCGTACAATATGGGGGCAAGTTGATGAGAAAGACAAAAAAAGAAATTCTAAGGGGAACGACAGTCTGCATCATTCTTGCGGGATTCATATGTGTGCTTGTTCTTGCAGCGATGAAGTTGGGGAGCATAAATGTTACTTATAAGGAGTTGTTTTGCGGGCTTTTTTTGGAATATGACCCAAGAGTAGCAATCATATACGATTTGCGGATTCCCCGCATAATAGTTGCGTTATTGGGCGGTGCGGCATTGAGCACATCAGGGCTCTTGTTCCAAGCGGTTTTGAAAAATCCTCTTGCAGATCCGGGAATCATAGGCATTTCCGGGGGAGCGGCACTGACAGCGACAATTGTAACCGCATTTTTACCGATGCTCTATTTTTCAATTCCTGTTTTTTCCTGTATTGGCGGACTTTTGTCCTTCTTCCTCATATATTCTTTGGCATGGAAGGGGTCTCTTGATCCTGTGAGGATTATTCTGGTGGGAATTGCGGTGGCGGCGGTTTTTTCGGGGCTTAACACCCTCTTTTGCGGAGCCTTGGATAATACGGGGATATCTCTTTCTGTAAGCGGACTTTCACAACTCCAATGGAGCAGTGTAAAATGCTTTCGATTTATGCCATTTCAGGACTTGTTTTTGCTGTGCTTTTGTCTCCTTACTGCAATATTTTGGCACTGGATGATGACACAGTGAGAGGTTTGGGAATCCGAGTGGATTTGGTGCGGCTTGTGGTTAGTATTGCGCCGTGCCTTCTTGTTTCGGGAGTCACAGCCATCATCGGAGTTGTAGGTTTTCTGGCACTTATTGTTCCTCATATGGCAAGGCGTTTTGTGGGTAGTGACCACCGGATTTTGGCACCATGCTGCATACTTTTAGGGGGTTTTGTACTTCTCCTTGCGGATACTGTGGGACGGATGATCGCTGCGCCAAACGAAATTTCGGCGGCAGTCATCATGTCTGTCTGCGGAGGGCCATTTTTCATATTCTTGCTGAAAAGAGGTGATAACCATGTTGCACGCTGAAGATTTGTTCTTTTCTTATTCGGTTCATTGTTGTGGGCACCAACAGGGCTGTGTTATGGATTCGCCTGATTGTTGCGGAGAGGATTATATCATTCGCAATCTGTCTGTGAGGATAAAAAAAGGTGCGGTAACGACTCTTTTGGGAGCAAACGGTTGCGGAAAATCTACCCTTTTGAAGTTATTTACAAAAAATTTGAAGCCTCAAAGCGGCAAAATTTGCCTCATGGGGGAGGATATTCAAAATATTTCCATAAAGGATTTTGCGAAGCAAGTTGCCGTTGTGAGTCAGAAAAATTCGGTTCCCGATGATTTGACAGTGGAGCGTCTGGTGATGTACGGTAGATTGCCCTATTCTTCCTTTTTTCGTTTGGGTGCAGACAAGGAAGGCAAAAAATATGTGGATAGAGCATTAGAATTGACAGACTTGACGGAACTTAGGGAACGTCCTATGGGAACGCTTTCCGGCGGACAAAAACAGCGTGCATTCATTGCCATGGCTCTTGCCCAGAATACAGAGGTGCTGTTTCTGGATGAGCCTACAACTTTTCTTGATGTACGGTATCAAGTGGAAATTTTACAGTTAATACGTTGCCTTAATCGAGAACAGGGTATGACAATCATCATGGTGCTTCATGACATAAATCAAGCCCTTTCTTACAGTGACGAAGTAATCGGAATGTGCGGAGGGAAAGTGGCTTTTCAGGGGAATCCCGAGGATGTTATCACCCGAGAAAATATACGAGAGATTTATGGCGTTGAACTTCCGGTTATCAGAAATGAAGGAAGGGTTTTTGTTCCGGCGGTGGGCGACAGCAAGCCGAAAGATGCAAAAAACTCTGTTATGGAAAGGGCAAGTGTTTATACGCATAGGGAAGAAAAAAAAGAAAACAAAGAGATGTTTGAAAAGAAAACGCCCAAAAAGGCGAGAAGTAAATTTATGCAAGGGATTTTCGTGATTTTAGGAATTGTTTGTGTTGTACTGGCGACAATCGGTGTGGTTTTGCCTGTTTTGCCCACAACGCCTTTCCTGCTCCTTGCGGCATTGTGTTTTGCCCGAAGTTCCGAAAGATTGGAACATTGGTTCAAAGGTACAAAACTTTACAAAAGTCATCTGGAAACTTTTGCACGGAACGAAGGAATGACATGGGATGCAAAACTGCGTATATTGGGAACGGTAACGGTTATTATAGCTCCGGCAATATTTTTTATGCAGAGAAGTTATTTGGTAAAAGGCTCAAAAGGTGCTTTATTTGGAGCCATCACCATGGGGGTTGTATGGGTTGTCCATGTCATTGCATTTTTATTTTTTATAAAAACCTGTTCCAAAGAGCGGGCGGCAGAAATAGCTGCTCTGCATGAAGCAAAAGAACATATGGGAAAGGAGGGTGATATGCATGATGTTCAATAAACGGCTTTTGGCGATGGTACCTGAAGCGAAAAAATATATACTCATGAAAGTTCTGGCGAGCTGGATTAGCCTTGTCGCAGGGATTTTTATGTGGTTCACCGTAGCGGGAATTTTTCAAAAAATATATGATAAGGAAACTTTGACGAGTATTCCTTTCGTTGGTGCGATGATATGTATCATCGTTCGCTTTGTATTGACGGGCGTTACATCTTTTCTGACACATAAGGCAACATCTTGTGTGAAAAGCACATTGAGAAATAAGATTTACGCCAAGTTGGTACGGATCGGAAGCGGATATTCGGACCGATTCCCTACTGCTGAGGTGGTTCAACTGGCGGGAGAAGGTGTGGAGCAGTTGGAAAGCTATTTCGGTAACTATCTCCCTCAATTTTTCTATGCAATTCTTGCTCCTTTCACTTTGTTTTTTGTATTTTTGCATTTTTCCCCATTAACGGGCATTGTGCTTTTTTTCTGTGTACCGCTGATTCCTATTGTCATAATAAAAATTCAGAAATTTGCGAAAAAAATGCTCTCAAAATATTGGGATGCATATACAAATTTAGGTGACAGCTTTCTGGAAAACTTGCAGGGGCTGACCACTCTTAAGGCTTATGGTGCTGATGAAAAACGCCATGAGGAAATGAATGCGGAAAGCGAACATTTTCGTGTGGTAACCATGAAGGTTCTGACAATGCAGTTGAATTCTGTAACCATTATGGATTTTATTGCATACGGCGGAAGTGCATTGGGCTGTATTCTTGTGGTAAGGGATTTCTCCCTTGGGAATGTAAATATAGGGCAGGCATTGGCAATGATACTTCTGGCCGGCGAGTTTTTTCTGGCTATGCGTACGTTGGGAAGCTATTTCCATACGGCAATGAACGGTATGGCGGCAAGCGATAGAATGTTTCGTCTGTTGGACTTGCCTGAATCGCCCAAAGGGAAGGAAAAGGTTTGTCCCGGTGATATAAACGTAAATAATCTCACATTTTCTTATGATGGAAAAAAGAAGGTGCTTACAGACATCAGTCTAATAATTCCCGCAGGCAGCCTTTTTGCTGTTGTGGGACCGTCCGGTTGTGGGAAATCTACCCTTGCGGCTCTAATTTCCGGGGAGAAAAAGGGGTATTCGGGAAGTATAAAGATAGGGGAAACAGAAATTTCCGATGCGGAGGAAGAAAGCTTGCAAAATTTTATAACCGTTGTTTCCGCAAACAGCTATCTTTTTGCGGGAAGTATTCGAGATACATTAAAAGAGGGGAATGAAAATGCTTCCGATTGCGATATGGAGGAGGCTTTGAAAAAAGTGCATTTGTGGGATTTTGTGAAGGCACAAGGGGGCTTGGATATGCCTGTTTCAGAGCGGGCGGCAAATCTTTCGGGAGGACAAAGACAGCGGCTTGCTTTGGCAAGAGCTGTGCTGAAAAACAGCCCCATGTATATTTTTGATGAAGCCACAAGTAATATTGATGCAGAGAGCGAAAGTGCGATTATAGAGGCAATTTATTCTATGAGAGGGAAGCATACAATCCTTTTGATTTCTCACAGATTGGCGAATGTTGAACATTCCGATGCAATCGCTTATTTTGAGGAGGGGCGTTTGGCAGAAACAGGAACGCATAAGGAAATGATAAATATGGATGGGCGGTACAGAAAGTTGTTTTTGGCACAGCGGGAGCTGGAGTTAATCAGAGAGGGGGCGAAGGCATGAAACGCAGAAGCGGAATTAAAATAATGGGCGGACTGCTAAGGCTGCTAAAACCCCTTATTCATGTTATGGTAGGCTGCATCAGTTTGGGAACTCTGGGGTTTTTCTGTGCCATATTTATAACGGTTTTTGCGGCTCATTTGATTCTTATGGTTTTAGAGATTTCTCCATGGAATTTGGATTTCAAACATACGGCACTTTTCATGATGGTGATTGCCGTAGCCCGAGCCGTTCTACGCTATGGAGAGCAAACTTGTGGTCACTATATTGCTTTTAAGCTCCTTGCGGTAATTCGAGATAAGGTTTTTGGTACACTCAGAAGGCTTGCTCCGGCAAAACTGGAAGGACGGGAACGGGGAGATTTGATTGCTGTAATTACAGGAGATATTGAACTTTTGGAGGTTTTCTATGCACATACCATTGCTCCTGTCTGTATAGCATTTATTGTGTCTGCGGTTATGACAATTCTCATAGGCAGCTTCAACCTGTATTTGGGGATTTTTGCCGCCTGCTCCTATGCCGTTGTAGGAGTTGTGATTCCTCTTGCGTCCTCAAGTATGGGGCGGGCGCAAGGATTAAAAGCACGCGGAGAGCTTGGCGGGCTCAATGGTGTATTTCTGGAAAGCTTGCGGGGAATTCGCGAGATTCTTCAATTTGGAAGAAGCCGACATAGAGCTGATGAAATACAAGAAAAAACTGACAAACTGAACAAAATTCAGGGGGAGATAAAGGCCCATGAGGGAGCAGTATCATCTTGGTCGGCGGCATTGGTGATGCTTCTTCCTTTGTGTATGCTTTATATTGGTATCAGGCTGAGTGTGCCTTTTCCATCTCTGGTGATGACTGTTGTAATGTTATTTTCTTCTTTTGGACCTGTTCTTGCCCTTGCGAACCTTTCGGGGGCAATGGATCAGACCCTTGCCGCAGGGGAACGGGTGCTTTCGCTTCTTGAGGAAGAGCCCGAAACTCCCGAAATTATGAAGGGTGAAAGCCCTGATTTTACAGGTGCAAAAGTGCGGAATCTGGATTTTTCCTATGATAGGGAAAAAATACTCCGCAATTTAAGCATAGATATTGAAAAAGGGGAAATCGTTGCTGTGACGGGAAAAAGCGGTTCCGGGAAATCTACTTTGCTTAAGCTTTTAATGCGGTTTTGGCAGGCTCCCGAGGGAAGTATAAAAATTTCCGATATTGACATAGGAAGAATTAACACGCTGCATTTGCGTGATTTGGAAAGCTTTATGGCACAGGATACGGATATGTTCAATCTTTCCGTGAGGGAAAATATCCGCATAAGCCGTATGGATGCAACGGATGCTGAGGTTGAGGAGGCGGCGAAAAAAGCGGCAATTCATGATTTTATCATGACACTTCCAAAAGGCTATGCCACAAAAACAGGAGAACTGGGTGAGTTGCTTTCGGCAGGCGAACGGCAGAGAATCGGTCTTGCCCGAGCGTTTCTCCATAATGCACCGTTTATGCTCTTTGATGAGCCTACAAGCAATCTGGATAGTCTGAATGAGGGGGCGATTTTGAAAGCTATCAAAGAGGAAACGGAAGAAAGTAATCGTACAGTTGTTTTGGTATCTCACAGAAAGTCAACCTTGAGTATTGCTGATAGAAACTATACCATAGATAACGGGCGGTTGAGTTGATTTTCAAACATATATGCACAACAGAAAAAAGAGAAATTGATTGTTGCCACAATGCAACACTGTATAAGTGTAAAAAACAAAAAAGTGAGCCAAAAGACTCACTTTTTTTAAGTACAGATTATTCTGCTTTGATTGCGCCTGTAGGGCAAGTGCCGGCACATGTACCGCAATCGATACATTCAGCAGCTTTGATTTCAAAAACGCCACCTGCATCAACGATGCAGTTTGTAGGACAAACACCGGCGCAAGCACCGCAACCGATACATTCGGGTCCGATTTTGTGAGCCATTGGACACACCTCCTTATTCCTTAATTCATTCTACAAGAGTATTTTATATCAGAATATTGTAATTTGCAAGGTAAATTTCAGATTTTAATTGAGAAAAACCATGGAAAAGGGCAAATTTTTTATCAAAAATTCCTAAAAATGGAGAAAAAAGAGTTTTTAGATTTCTCTTTTCTGCCGTTTCAATTCCCGCATATATTCCTGATATTCGGCTGTGGAAACACGGATTTCATCGTATTCCGCTTGGGTAATGGGGCGAACGATACGGGCGGGGATTCCGTATACCATATGTCCGGGCGGAATTTTCATACCGCGTTTGACAACGGCTCCTGCGCCGATGAAGCAATTTTCCCCAATGACAGCCCCTTCCTGCACAATGGCACCCATGCCGATGAGCACATGGTCGCAGATGGTACAGCCGTGGATAATGGCATTATGGCCGATGGTGACGCCGACACCAATGGAAACATCATATCCGACCTCCACATGGACGGTGACATTTTCCTGTAAATTGCTGGTTTCGCCGATGGTGATTTTGCCATATTCCGCCCGTACCACAGTGCCGGGATAAATAATCACATGGTCCTTACATTCTACACTGCCGATGATTTCCGCAGTGGGAAACACAAAGCAGGAATCGGGAATTTTAGGCTTTAATGTTTTATATGGTCGAATCATGGAATCTCCTTTCCCAACGTAAGGTTGACAATGCCGTTTTGTTTTTTTATAACCATATCATACAGGGAAAAGTAGCTCTTGACAAGTGGTGCGGGAAGGCATACAATCTATTTGCAAACGAATTGCATTTGCAAAAGGAGGCAAATATGAAGGGCATAAAAATTTGGCTGTTGTCGGTATGCTTGTTTTTGATGGCGTGCGGCACAGATGTAAATACAGTGCATCATCAGGATTCGCTTACGGTTGTGACCAGCTTCTATCCTGTTTACTTGCTGGCACAGGAGGTGACGGCAGGGGCGAAGGGCATCCATCTTGTAAATATGGCACAGCCGCAAACCGGCTGCCTGCATGATTATGAAATGACCATTGGGGATAGAAAGCTATTGGAAAATGCTGATATTTTTCTTATCAACGGCGGTGGTATGGAGCAGTTTTTGGAGCAGGCATTGGCACAATGCCCCCATTTGCAGATTGTGGATACTTCCGAGGGGATTTCGTTATTAGAGGAGGAAATGCACCATCATCATGCCTGCGAGAATGAAGATGCGTGTGTGCATGGGCATGAAGACGAACATGAGCATGCAGACGAACATGAGCATGAAGACGAACATGAACATGAACACGAACATGAGCATGAAGACGAACATGAACATGAGCATGAACATGAGCATGAAGGCAATCCCCATATTTGGCTTTCGCCCGAAAGAGCGGCACGGCAGGCGGAGAATATAGCCCTGGCCCTGGCAGAATCAGACCCGGCAGAAGCAGATTTATTTGCCGCAAATTTGGAGCGTTTTCGGCAGGAAACAGAGCGGCTGATGGCAAAGGCGGAAGAAGTATCTATTCCATTCGGAGAGAAGGCGGCGGTATTCCATGAAGGCTTTGCCTATCTGGCGGAATGGTTCGGTATGGAGGCGGAAATCGGTATTTTTGCAGACGAATACCGGGAGCCTTCGGCACTGGAGCTGGCGGAGGCTGCCGACGGGGCAAGACAGGAGCAGATTCACTTCTTTCTTGCGGCGGGAGATAACGGAGAGAAATACGCCAAAGCCCTAGCGGTGGAGGTCGGTGAAAAAATGGTGGTATTAGACCCCTTGACTATGGGGCCGGATGCCAAAACAGAGGATTCCTATTACGCACGAATGCTGGCGAATATGGAAGCCGTAGAGCGGCATTGGAAGGAGAGGGAGAGATGAATACAGGGATTCATAACAGCTGTGGACTGTGCCGTATTGATATGCAGCATATCACTGTGACCAGTGGAGAGGATACCCTGCTGGAGGATGTCAATCTGACCTTTCATTGTGGGGAACTGACAGCTCTTATCGGCAGAAACGGTGCGGGTAAGACTACATTATTAAAGGCATTACTGGGGGAACGTCAATATAAAGGCAGAATTCATTTTACGGACCATAACGGAACGGAGGTACCGGTGCCCAAAATCGGCTATGTACCCCAGCAGATGGATTTTGATAAAAGTATGCCTGTAACGGTTTCCGATTTTATGGCGGCGGCAAAGGGCGGCTACGGGGTCTGGCTTGGCAAAAACAGAAAAAGAAAGCAGGAAATACAGCATATGCTGGAGGAAATGGATTGCGGATATTTGGCGCATCGGCGGTTGGGTGCTCTTAGCGGCGGGGAATTGCAGCGGGTGCTCCTTGCACTGGCTACGGACCCTGTGCCCGATTTATTGGTGCTGGACGAGCCGGTTTCCGGCGTGGATTTGGCGGGGCTGGATTTGTTTTATAAACGAGTGACGGAGCTACGGGATAAACAGCATATGGCAGTGCTTTTGGTTTCTCATGATTTGGGGCTGATACAGAAATATGCCGATAGGGTGGTATTGCTGGATAAAACCGTGGTGGCACAAGGCGAAGCGGAAACGGTCTTTGCTGCGAAGGAATTTCGGGAAACCTTTGGCTTTGCACCGGGGGAGGTGGCGGTATGGAAATGATATATGGCTTTTTGGAGAGCCTGCCTTTCTCCATGTTTCACTATGATTTCATGAAAAATGCCTTTTTGGCGTCCATATTGATTACACCCCTGTTTGCCCTGCTGGGGACGATGGCGGTCAATAACAAAATGGCCTTTTTTTCCGATGCTTTGGGGCATAGTGCTTTTACCGGCATCGGACTGGGGGTGTTATTGGGGCTGAATGATCCCCTTTTTGCCATGCTTGCCTTCGGGATTTTTCTGGGGCTGGTGATTACAAGGGTAAAGGCGGCGAATATGGTTTCTTCCGATACGGTCATTAGTGTATTTTCCTCAGCGGCATTGGCATTGGGCATTGTAATCCTTTCTGCCAGCGGCGGCTTTGCCAAGTATTCCGCCTATTTGATTGGGGATATTCTGACTGTGGGGCAGAAGGATTTGCTGGTGATTGCAGGGGTGCTGCTGGTGGCCTATGTGCTTTGGGCGGTGCTGTATAATCCCCTGCTTTTGGTCAGCGTGAACCGTTCCTTGGCGGCCAGCCGTGGGGTACGGGTGCTTTTGGTGGAAAATATATTTGTGATGATGGTGGCGGTGGCGGTCATGGTTTCCATTCGCTGGGTGGGGATATTGCTCATCAATTCCCTGCTGATTTTGCCGGCAGCGGCGGCCAGAAATATTGCCGGCGGGGCAGGGAGCTATCATTGGACGGCAACGGTGTTTGCCTTAATATCTTCTCTGGTGGGGCTTACAGTCTCCTATATTTGGAATACCTCTGCCGGAGCGACCATGGTTCTGACGGCGGCAGTTTTATTTTTCCTGACGTATGCAATCGGAAGGCTTAGGAAATAAAAAGGGTTGAACTTTGGCAGGTTTTGTGTTATCTTTCTCTGGAACGGAAAGGGGCGAAGATATGCATATTACTTACAATACAAAAGGCATCTGTGCCGCAAGAGTGGAATGTGACATTGAGGACGGCGTAGTGAAAAATATCGAATTTTTGGGCGGCTGCGACGGCAACCATAAGGGGCTGGCGGCTCTGGCAGAGGGCATGACTCCCGAGGAGGCGGCAAAGCGTCTGCGGGGCATTACCTGCGGCAGAAGGGATACCAGCTGTCCCGATCAGTTGGCGCGGGCATTGGAGGAATTTTTAGAAAACCGGTGAAAATTGCCTCGAAAAAGAGAAAAAATATACAAAAACCTTGAAATCTTTGGGATTTCTATGATTTTCTGTTGACACGAATAGGGACTTGTGTTATTCTTTATGGGAAGACGCAGGTCTTTTTTTTGTGTCAAAATATCATCAGACGGAGGTGAAAATCTTGAGAACTAGGATTACCTTGGCTTGCACAGAGTGCAAACAGAGAAACTACAGCACGACGAAGGACAAGAAAGTGATGCCTGACAGAATGGAAATTAAAAAATATTGTAAATTCTGTAAAGCTCATACATTACACAAGGAAACGAAGTAATGTAGGGTGACACCGAAATAAGGAAGTGAGCATATGGAAGAAAACAACATCACAAACCAAACGAACGAAGAAAAGAAAACAAAACCGACACCGACGGCAACGAAGAAGAAAGACAATGACAAGGATTCTTTTGCGGATTATAAGGCGGAATTCAAAAAAATCATTTGGCCCAGCCGCACGGATCTGGTAAAGCGTACTGCTACTGTTATTGTTACATCCTTAATCGTAGGCGTTATTATTTTCTGTATGGATACGGTGTTCTCCGCCGGTTACAGTGCGATCATCGGTCTTTTAGGTTAAGAAAAAACGAATAGAAAAAGGATGGTAGTATGTCTGAAGAAATCAATAAGCCCGAAGAGATCAATGTGCCTGATGAAGCAAGATGGTACGTTGTGCATACCTATTCCGGGTACGAAAACAAGGTAAAGGCCAACATCGAAAAAACAGTGGAAAACAGAGGGATGCAGGATCAGATTTATGAGGTCAGCGTGCCTTTGCAGGACGTTGTGGAGATGAAAGATGGTCAGAAGAAAACGGTGCAGCGTAAGGTGTTCCCCGGCTATGTACTGCTGAAAATGATTATGAACGATGAAACGTGGTACGTTGTCAGAAACACAAGGGGCGTTACAAGCTTCGTTGGTCCGGGCTCCAAGCCGGTTCCATTGACGGACGCAGAGGTTCGTGCCATGGGTATTGGTGGCGAGGTGGAAAATCTGGATGTGGAAGTAGGCGATACGGTTCGTGTTGCTGCCGGTCCATTTGCGGATTCCGTTGGTCAGATCAAAGAAATCAACGCCAACAAAAAGACGTTGGTCGTAAATCTTTCCATCTTTGGCAGAGAAACCCCGGTAGAGCTTGATTTCGCTCAGATCGATAAGCTTTGAGAATAAGCATTCAAAATTTTTTTTTAAGTCAATCGTTTTAAGGCAGGCAATCCTGCCCGGTGGGAGGGAAAATCCCCGCTAATTACCACATTTATAGGAGGTGCCATCATGGCAAAGAAAGTAACTGGTTATATCAAATTACAGATTCCTGCAGGCAAAGCAACCCCCGCTCCCCCTGTTGGTCCCGCATTGGGTCAGCATGGTGTGAACATCATGGGCTTCTGTAAGGAATTTAACGAAAAAACAGCTTCTCAGGGTGGTCTGATTATCCCTGTTGTGATCACAGTATATCAGGACAGAAGCTATAGCTTCATTACAAAAACACCCCCTGCAGCCGTACTGCTGAAAAAAGCAGCCGGTATCGAATCCGGTTCCGGTGTGCCCAACAAAACAAAGGTTGCGAAAGTACCCAAGGCTGAAGTAATGAAGATTGCTGAGCTGAAAATGCCCGATTTGAATGCGGCGGATGTTGACGCTGCATATAGAATGATCTGCGGCACAGCAAGAAGCATGGGTATCGTTGTTGAGGAATAAGCCGGTTAAAAGAAACGGCGCAAGTGGGAGGGAATTCTCCCGATATTACCACATAAGGAGGTCACGAAAGTGAAAAGAGGAAAAAAATATAGCGAGGCAGCAAAACTCGTTGACAAGGCAATGCTTTACGATACAGCGGAAGCCATTGACTTGGTACAGAAAACAGCTACAACAAAATTTGATTCTACTGTAGAAGCACATATTCGTTTGGGTGTTGACAGCAGACATGCTGATCAGCAGGTTCGTGGTGCCGTAGTTCTTCCCCACGGTACAGGTAAAACAGTTCGTGTATTGGTATTCGCAAAGGGCGACAAGGCTGAAGAAGCACTTGCAGCCGGTGCGGATTTCGTAGGAGCAGAGGATCTGATTCCCAAGATCCAGAATGAAAACTGGTTCGGTTTCGACGTTGCAGTTGCAACACCTGATATGATGGGCGTTGTAGGTCGTCTGGGCCGTGTATTGGGTCCCAAAGGCCTGATGCCTAACCCCAAGGCCGGCACAGTAACCATGGACGTTACAAAAGCCATCAATGACATCAAGTCCGGTAAGATTGAATACCGTCTGGATAAGACAAACATCATTCATGTTCCTGTAGGCAAGGTATCTTTTGGTTCCGAGAAACTGGGAGAAAACTTCCAGACTCTGATGAGTGCAATTATAAAAGCAAAGCCCACAGCAGCAAAAGGTCAGTATCTTAAGAGCGTTGTGCTGACAAGCACGATGGGCCCCGGCATAAAAGTAAATCCTGCAAAAATTTCCGAATAATTAGGAAGGAAAGTCTTGACAGGAGCTTGTTTATCAAGTAAAATAAACAAGTTGAAAGAAAATCTCATATTGCCGTAGACAGCAGGTGCAGTTTTTGCGTAAATCCTGCCGAGGAGATTGCGAATTTGAGCGGTAAGCCTCTTTGTCTATGTGCAAAGAGGCTTTTTCAGTCCCATGGTTTGGGCATATTTCGGCGAGAGCCGGAACATTGAATTTTAAGGAGGTGTAAAAATATGGCAAAGGTTGAACAGAAGCAGGTTATTGTAAACGAAATCAAAGAAAAACTGGAAAAAGCCGCATCTGTTGTCATGGTTGATGCAAGAGGCTTGACAGTAGAACAGGACACCGCCCTGAGAAAACAGCTCAGAGATGCCGGTGTTGACTATAAGGTTTACAAAAATACAATGGTGCATTTCGCAATCCAGGGTACGCAGTTTGAAGGCCTGGACGAATATTTGGCAGGCCCCAGCACATTTGCATTCAGCTATGAAGATGCCACAGCGGCTGCAAGCATTCTGAATAAAGTGGCTAAAGATGTAGAAGTGCTGGAATTCAAAGCAGGCGTGGTAGAAGGCGTGCTCTATGATGCGGCAGGCATCACAAAGATTGCAGATATCCCTTCCAGAGATGTACTGCTTTCCAAACTGCTGGGCAGCTTCAAGTCCCCTATGTCTTCTTTCGCTCGTGTAATCGATCAGATTGCGCAAAAAGGCGGCGAAGCAGGCGAAGCGGCAGCGGAATAATTTGTAAAAACCCCCTGTTTATCGGGGAAAATGCGGTATAAATTATAATCAAAACAATAACAAACAAAAAATAATCGGAGGTGCTTTGAAATGGCAAAATTGACAATCGAAGAAATTATCGCAGCTGTAAAAGAGCTTACAGTATTGGAACTGAATGATCTGGTAAAGGCAGCAGAAGAAGAATTTGGCGTATCCGCAGCAGCAGGCGTTGCAGTAGTAGCAGGCGGCGCAGTAGCAGGCGGCGATGCAGGTGCTGAAAAGACAGAATTCGACGTAGAACTGACAGATGTTGGTGCTGAAAAGATTAAAGTAATCAAAGTTGTTCGTGAAGTAACAGGTTTGGGTCTGAAGGAAGCAAAAGAAGCAGTTGATAATGCTCCTAAGGTTCTGAAAGAATAGGCTTCCAAGGAAGAAGCAGAATCCATCAAAGCAAAACTGGAAGAAGTTGGCGCAAAGGTAACACTGAAGTAAGAACAACTTCCGAAAATAAAAGCAGAAGAATTTCTCATAGAGAGTTCTTCTGCTTTTTTGTTTTTTAGGTTGCATTTTGGTTGGACGGTGCTTTTATAAAACGCCCCTTGGCAAAGGACGAGCCATTTGTCAAGGGGCGTTAGTTCCCTGTTCATAAAGAATGTTTATCTTCGAATGGCATCGGCACAGAAACCTATGCCCTTCTTGCTGCAATCATTTCATCCACGGGGATATAGCCTACAAGGTCATATTTGATATGGATTCTCTGAACCCTGTGACCGCTGCTCCTATCAGGAGCTTCCACATATATCGCGCTGATTAGTTCTCTTACCACATAGGCATTGATTTCTTTCAGGTTGATATACTTGTTCGCTCTCTGGATGAATCTTTCCAAATCGCTTATCTTGTTTTCTGCTTTTAAAATTTCTTCCTCTAAAGCCTGGATATTGGCCCTTAATTCTCGCTGCTCATTCTCATAGCTGTTGGCAACCATGGTGAACTTTTCATCGCTGACTTTTCCCGTTACATTATCCTCATAAAGACGGATGTAAAAATGATTCAACTCCTCTAATCTTATCTCATCCTTTTTCATTTTCTTGGAAAGAAGCGCGATTGATTCTTTGGTCTGCAACGCCAGGGAATCCGTCATACAGGAACGGAAGTAGTCCTCATATTGAGAAACCAGCCCCACAACCTTTTGAATATGCTCCCAGACTATCTTTTCCAGAACCACATCCCTAATATAATGCGTGGTACAATCCCTTTTATAACTACGAGCGCTCCCACAGGAGAAGTGGTCTTGTCTTTTCTCAAAATACTTGGTCGAGGTGTAATACATCCTCTCTCCGCAATCATGGCAATACATAATCCCGGTAAAGATAGATGTCCTTCCGTATGCCGCCCTTCTGTACCTCTTTCTCCTAAGTTCCTGAACCTTCTCAAAAATCTCATTTTCGATGATTGCTTCATGATGATTGGGGAAGACCAGTGTATCTTTCTCTTCATTCATCGTTGTACGCTTTCCCCACATGGAATGATTTGTGGTTTTGAAGTTTACTAAGCAACCGGTATATTCTTTTCGCTCAAGAATCGAGATGACAGCAGAACTGTTCCACCGGTGGTTCTCTGGTGTCGAGTGATGCGGCGTCGTTATGCCGTGGGTGATTTTATGGGCAGCTATGGTCTGTATCTTTTCGCTGGTTAATTGCTTTGCGATTTGACCTGGCCCTTTGCCCTCCATACAGAGATTAAAAATCTTCTTTACCACCTCGGCGGCCTCTCCATCCACTATCCAGCTTTTGGAATCATCAGGGTTTTTCCGATAGCCATATGGTGGCACTCCGCCTAATGGCTCTCCACGTTCCCCCTTGGCTTTGAATGCTGACCGGATTTTTCTGCTGGTATCTCTGGCATAGAATTCATTGAACCAGTTCCTAATACCCGCGAAGTCATTTTCAATGCTATAGGGATCAATGGTATCGTACTTATCATTTACTGCTATATACCTCACATCATGCTTCCGGAAAGTCACATTAGTGTACATCCCGACCATCGTTGAATTCCTGCCCAATCTGGATAAGTCTTTGGTAATGACGGTAGAGATTTTGCCATCCGCAATATCGTCCAGCATTTTCTGAAACCCAGGCCTATCGAATAATGAGGTGTGATAGCGATAGCGGCAAAAAGCTAATAAAATCAATGGTTTTGCGGACAGCGGATAGACAGGGAATGTGTTAAAAACTGAATACGCACACAAACGGCGTTACCTTAACCCCTTTGGGGGAGAAAGTAA
>JAFWWO010000022.1 GCA_017523325.1 Anaerotignum sp.
AGTTTCGGCTCTTGTGACAGGTCTGTCAGGTCGGAACGCACCATCGGGATAGCCCACTACATATGCGAAGTGGTTATCTCCGTCAAGGGCGTCGGGAGTAACAATGCCGAGTTTTTCGGGTTCGACAACGGGCTCCTCGGGTTTTTCGGGGTTTTCGCCTTTTTCTTTCCAGCCTGCGTAAACGGTCTTGTGGTTATCCATTTTAATGGAAGTGATTTTGTTCGTCAAATCCGCGTCTGCATACCAACCCGTGAAATCGTAACCCGCGCGGGTAGGTACCGCTTTCAGGTTCACCGTAGCATTTTTCACGTGCCTTGTCTTTGCAATTTTGTTTCCGCCGTTGGTTTCATAGGTCAAGGTGTACCGTTCCAAACCGGAAGGCCCGTCGTCGCCGCCTTCGGAAATCCTTGTATTCGTAATGGTTGCGGCATTTTTGATGTTCTTGATCGGATTTTCTTCGCTTCCGCCCAGACCCTCGATGCCGTTGCTGCTTTCCGTATAAGCATTCGGTGTTCCGAGTTTGTCGTCCAGCTTGCCATCATTTGTTTCCTCCCAGCATTCCCAAGTATAGCCTGCAGGCACTTCAAATTTGTAGACCCATTTATTGCCCTTCTTGGTGACCGTACAGTTCTCTTCATCACTGGTGTATTCTAATTCCAGTTCCGGAATTTCCGGTGGTGTCTCGGGAGATTCGGGTTCCGAAGGATCCTCATCCGGCACATAATTAGCACGATGATTATCGTAACGTTTGTACTCACCCTTTCTTAGCTTGAACACCGGGTGAAATATCATTTTTGGAAAGAATGGATGTGGAGGGGAATTATATATTTGATAAGAGAACATATTTTTAAAAGCTTCAGAATTTTCAGAATATCCGACACATCTGACATCCCAATCTTCTATATACGTTCTCTCCACATCCGTAAGAGATATATCACTGGCAAACATACAGTACATATCCGTCGCCTTGGAAACTTCCCAGTCTTTGATGGGCTCCAGGGTTTCAAGAAAATACCATCCCTTAAAAGTCTGCCTGAAATTGCCGACGTTGGAAACATCCCAATATCTGAATGCCTCCAAGCTGTTTGCAGACATTTTCCAGTTTGTATTATCCTTCCACCATTCTCCGTTTTCAAAGTCTTTATCCCAGCTTTTGAGGGGCATAGATACACCACCTTGAGAGTGGCCAAAAGCATAGTCAAGGTTTGTGACATACTGTGTATTCCACTTGGATATAGGGCTAAAGTCCGTCAAACTCTCACAGTCCTGGAGTATGCGGTTCATATCCGTAACATACGACGTGTCGAAGTGGGATAAAGCCGATATATCCTCCAGGGAAAGTAATTTGCAAAAGGCTCTGCCGGAATTTTGGTTCATATAGATATCAGACGCAGCACTGTAAAAGAATATGGTGCCGGTGTCTTCCTCAAACCACATATAGACCGTTTCACCCTTCTTCTGAACTTCGGTCAGGCCTTCCTCTACTGCTTCGAATTCCTCTTCCGTCGCCCATTTGATGGCTTTGATCCGTTTATCGGTTATCGAATAAGGGTTGTCTACTGGGGATCCTTGCGCCAAGGTCTTCATCTTCCCATTCAGAGACAGCCCATCAATGAGATATGCATTCTTCGTTTTGATATGGATGGTAATATTCGGTCTGTGTTCTTTTCGGTCATTTTTCCATTCGGTTGTGATCGTTACAACGGAAGGGTCCGCTTCTTCCCACTGCGCTGTCAGTTCGATATCCCCAGCGATTACCTCATCGAAATCAAATTCCTCCCCGTCCAGCAACCATCCTTTGAAGATAGAACCTTCCTTTTTGGGATCCGGAGGATTTATGGCCCTTTTCCCCGACTCCACCATCTGCGTGTGTACCTCTCTTCCGCCATTCGAATCAAACCCCACCATGAAAACTTTCTTTGCAGTTGCCTTGATTGTTATATTTTCCTCGGGCATTTCAAAGTGGTATTTTTGCCCATCTTTATCTTTAAATAAGATCTGTTCCGGAACTGCATCCTCACTGTCATCGAGGTATAACCTGATGTTGTGAAGCACATATCCTTCGTCTGCACATATTTCGACCTTGGTTCCGGGCGGATACGTTTTCATTTCCGGATCATCCTCGGAAACTACTTCCCCATCTATCTTTAAATATATCCCCTCCGAAGCATCGAGGGTTATGCTGTACGTCTCATCTTCGGCAAAAGCCATCGTCGGTATCATGGTCATGAGCATCGCAAGCACAATCAGATAACTGATCCATTTCATCTTTTTCATATGATTTCTCCTTTGTTTTTTTTGCGAAATAAATTCATGATTATATCGCAATTTGTGCAAAAAATATTTTTTTCGTTTTCCAATTCGGCTCATTCGAACAGGATACACAATACTTTATTTGTTTTGTGTTTCATATTGGAAAACATCCGTTTTTCAATTTTTTTGTTTGTTTGTCAGTTTATGTACTCCCTTCGGGTCGTCCCGACCGGAATAATAGAGGGCAATCAATACGCACCACCCCCGTTCACGCAAAAAAGCACACCAAAGCGGCATGTTCCAATGCCACAATGATGCGCTTGATATGTTCTGTTATTTTTCCATGCCAAAAAAAGGGTATCGTTACCCTTGTTCGTTACGATTATGCACATTTTCGCCGTTTTGTCAAGCATTTGCATGATTTTTCCTCGCTGATTTCTGCCAAATCTAAAAGCATACGGATGTATTTTTATTATACCATCTCCGCAAATCACTCGCAAGGTATTTTGGGGAAAGAAATCTAATGCCGAGGCATTTCATTTATACCTTGCAACCGTCCTTTATGACGGTAATTGCCTTTTCCAGTATCTCCATCGGAATATTCAATGGAGGCAACAGCCGCACTTTATCTTTCGCACTCAGACAGAGAACGCCGTTTTCCCGGCAATAAGCAATGACCTCAGCCGCCGGCTTTTTAGTCTGAATCCCCAGCATCAGCCCTAAGCCGCTGATAGCCTCAACCCCCTCCGCACCGGAAAGGGAATTGATGATAGTATTGCTTTTTTCCTGTACTTCCGCCAAAAATTTCTCGTCCATACGGCTGAGAATATTCACAGCACCTGCACAACATACAGGATTGCCGCCAAAGGTAGAGCCATGGTCGCCGTGCCCCAGTACACATTCCACTTTTTCATTTAACAGCGTTGCGCCCAGAGGCAGTCCCCCGCCCAGACCTTTTGCCGTTGTTACAATATCCGGCTGTATGCCGTAGTGCATATAGGAATAGAGCTTCCCTGTCCGACCGTTGCCTGCCTGCACCTCATCTACAATCAAAAGAATGTCATGCTGCTTCGCAAACGCTGTCAATGCCTGCACAAATTCAGCCTGTAAGGGAATGACACCACCTTCGCCCTGCACACATTCTATCATGAAAGCTGCAATTTTTTCGGGCTGATTCAGCTTTTTCAAGGCTTCCGTTTCCGCTTCGATATGAACAAAGCCGGGTGTCAGGGGTTGAAATAATTCATGATAATGCTCCTGCCCTGTTGCAGCAAGGGTTGTTAGTGTTCTGCCGTGAAAGCTGTTGTTCAGGGTCACGATGGTATAACAATCCTTTCCCCTTTTTTCTGCCGCGTACTTCCTTGCAACCTTGATGCCACATTCATTGGCCTCTGCTCCGGAATTACTGAAAAATACCTTCTTCATATCGGTACGCTCACACAGCATTTTCGCCAGAACGGCACAAGGCTCTGTATAATACAGATTGGACGTATGATGTACCTTCCCAAGCTGTTCGATTATAGCATTTTTCCACTGCTCATCGCCGATGCCAAAGCTGTTGACCGCAATACCCGAACCCATATCAATATATTCTTTTCCGTTGCTGTCAACCAATATGGAACCCTTTCCCGAAACAATCTCCACGGGGAAACGAGCGTATGTATTCGCAACATAAGTCCGGTCTAATGTTTTCAAATCAACCATCTGCCTGCCCTCCTTTTACCATAGTACCTGCACCTTCATCGGTCAGAATTTCCATAAGAATGGAATGCGGTACCCGTCCGTCCATAATGACTACATTTTTCACGCCTTTTTCTATGGCTTCGATACAGCATTCCACTTTCGGAATCATGCCGCCGGAAATCACGCCGCTTTCCTGTAACTGCCTCGCCCGGGAAACCGTCACCTCCGGAATCAGCGTAGAGGGATCATCCTTATCCCGCAAAAGCCCCGCAATGTCCGTCAGCATAATCAGCCGTTCGGCGTTCAGTGCACCGGCAACGTATGCCGCCGCCGTATCGCCGTTGATGTTATAGGTATTTCCCTCTCTGTCGCAGCCTAATGTGGAAATGACGGGAATATATCCCTTTTCCAGCAAATCCAAAACAGGTTGGATATTGACTTTTGTGATTTCACCAACATAACCAAGGCGTTCATCTTTTATTCTTGCCTCAATCAGCCGACCGTCCATGCCGGAAATGCCCATGGCGCGTCCGCCTTTCATCTCCAGCAGGTTTACCAGCGTTTTATTCACCTTGCCCGCCAATACCATTTGCACAATATCAATGGTTTCCTTATCGGTTACACGCAAACCGTTGACAAATTCCGCTTCTTTCCCATGTTTGGTCATGGTTTCGCTGATTTCGGGACCGCCGCCATGCACCAATACGATTTTTACGCCGATGAGCCACAGCAAAACAATGTCCTCCATGACCTGTTGCTTCAGCCGTTCGTTTACCATGGCATTTCCGCCGTATTTTACGACTACAATTTTGCCGTTATACCGCTTGATATAAGGAAGTGCTTGGGTCAAGACCTCCGCCCGTTCTGCATTTGAAAACAATATTTTCATACTATTCCTCCTTATGTACGGTAATCGCCGTTGATTTTCACGTAATCGTAAGTCAGATCACAGCCCCATGCCGTCGCATGATATGTACCGTCGCCTAAGCCTACCAGTATTTCAATTTCTTTCTCTAGCAAAATTTCTTTTGCCTTTTCCTCAGAAAACTCGATGCCCGCGCCGTTTTTGCATACATCAATCGTTCCTTTTTCAGAGCGGAAGGATACGTCCACTTTCGTTACGTCTACCTCTGCACCGCTATACCCGATGGCACAAAGCACTCGACCCCAGTTTGCGTCTGCACCGAACATGGCCGCCTTCAAAAGACTGGAGCAAATCACACTTTTGGCAACCGTTTTTGCCGTCTGTAAATCTTTCGCTCCCTCTACCTTACATTCCAGCAGCTTGGTCGCACCCTCTCCGTCTCCGGCTATCATACGGCACAAATGTACGGTAACGGAATTCAATGCTTCCATAAATACCTGAAAATCTTTATTATCTGTCGTAATTTCCCTGTTCCCCGCCATGCCGTTTGCCATCACGGTTACCATATCATTGGTTGAGGTATCGCCATCGATGCTTATCATATTAAAGGTATTGGCAATATCCGTACTGAGGGCTTTTTGGAGCATTTCAGCTGATATCGCCACGTCCGTCGTCAAAAACACCAGCATGGTTGCCATATTGGGGTGTATCATGCCACTGCCTTTGGCAATTCCGCCAATTTTGCAGATTTTTCCATCTATTTCAAAAGATACTGCCACTTCCTTTTGTATAGTATCGGTCGTCATGATACCGATGGCGGCTTCTTCGCTCCCGTTTGAAGATAAGCCTTTTGCAAGGGAAGGTATTCCTTTGGCGATGGGTTCTATATCCAACGGTTCTCCTATTACACCTGTTGATGCCACAATAACGTCCTCCGGTGCAATATCCAGCTCCTTTGCCGTCAATAGACTCATCTGTTCCGCAATTTCAATGCCATTGGCATTACATGTGTTTGCGTTTCCGCTATTGCAGATGATTGCCTGGGCTTTTCCGTCGGAGATATGCTGTTTTGTTACAGTCAGCGGAGCGCCCTTTACCAAATTTGTGGTATATACTGCCGCCGCAACAGCAGGCACTTCGCTAAAAATTAAAGATAAATCATTTTTTGTTCTGCTTTTGCGTATTCCGCAATATACACCATTTGCTTGAAATCCTTTTGCGGCACAAACGCCGCCTGCTATCATTTGAAACATATCATCAATCCTTTCCGAAGATAAGTCCTTTGGTTTCCTCAACACCCATCAAAATATTCATGTTTTGTATTGCTGCACCTGATGCACCTTTACCCAGATTATCAAAGCGGGCCGTGAGCAAAATGCGGTCATCGTTGCCGGATACGGAAATTTCCATATCGTCCCGCCCTGCCAATGCCGCTGCCGAAAGAAAGCCGCCTTCACCAGGATTTTTAGAAAAATATACCAATGGACTATGATAATATTCCTGATAAATCTCCTGTATTTCCTGCAAATTTGCCTTTACCTGTGGGGCGAAAAGCGGCACTGTGACCTCCATACCGCTATAAAAATCCGCCACAATGGGGCAAAATGCGGGATTGTTTTCCAAGCCACAAACCGCAATCATTTCCTTCAAATGTTTATGCTGTTGGGATAAGCCGTATTGTCTTGGTGCATTTAACAAGGGACTTCTGTCTACCGCCTCATATTCTGCAATCATGGTTTTCCCTCCGCCGGAATAGCCCGTCAGAGAAAAACAGCTGAGAAGGCTTTCCTTTTTTAATATATTTTCCTGCAACAGCGGCGCCACCAAAGCAATAAAACCGCTGGCATGACAGCCGGGATTTGCGATGCGTTTTGACTGCATGATTTTTCCCTTCTGTCCTTTTAATTCCGCAAAACCGTATATCCAACCCTCAGCTGTGCGATGAGCTGTCGAGGTATCTATGATTGCCGTGTCCGCATCTTCCAGAAGCTCTATCGCCTCCACAGCGGCGTTATCAGGCAAGCAAAGGAAAGCAATATCCGCCTTTTGCAAAGCATCTTTCCGTGCCTCTCTATCCTTTCTATATTCCTCCGGTAAAAGAATCAACTGAATATCATCTCTCGCCGACAATCGTTCATAAATACGCAGACCGGTTGTGCAGACACTGCCATCAATAAATATTTTTTTCATTGTTCCACCAGCTTTTCTCATTTTTTATAAATATTCATACATATTACAGTATTTCGTCTTAAAATGCAATAGATTATGTATTTTTATGCAATTTTTATGTTTTTATATTATGCAATCTGTGAATTATGGACTCCATTTTGTAAGAAAAAACAGGTCTTTTCTACTTAAATGCTATGACTTTGTGCTTTTGTATCAAAAATTGAAACCGATATCAACCAATTTCGCAACAATCCGTTGAGAAAACAGAATTTATTTTTGCACTATAAAATGACAAGTATTTATTATATTCCAAAAAAAGAATAGATTATTTCTATTATTTAAATTTATTTTTCAAATTATATTAACAATTTCTATAATTTAATAAGCGATAATAATTAGTATTTATTGTAAAATAAGTATTTTTTGTAAATTCTTTATTTTTAATACATTCTGAAAATTTATTGTTTTGTATTGACATACATTTCATTTATTGATATATTTTATAAATAAAAATACACAAAGGAGTGATGTGCTTGATCACCTACAATAACAAAACAAACTTACTGGAATTAAAACAATATCAATACAGTCTTCAAGATGTGACAGAACCAAATCTCTACCGTGATAATTTCACCTATGACGAGGTTCCGAAATGTACGTTTAACTATCGTCTGGTTCCAATGAATACACCCGAAGAAATCTGGATTACAGATACCACCTTCCGTGACGGCCAACAGGCAAGAACACCTTATACAGTGGAACAGATCACGAAGCTATATGAAATGCTTCATCGCCTTGGCGGGCCCAAAGGGAAAATCCGCCAATGCGAATTTTTCCTTTATAGCGACAACGACCGCAGAGCCATTGAGGCTTGTCGGGACTTGGGCTTTGAATTCCCCGAAATTACCGGTTGGATTCGTGCCACAAAAGAGGATTTTAAGCTGGTTAAAGATATGGGATTAAAGGAATGCGGCATATTGGTGAGCTGCTCCGATTATCATATCTTCAATAAACTGCATAAAACCAGAAGAGAAGCCCTTCAAGGCTATCTGGAGATCGTTGAAGCAGCTTTGGATATGGGCATTACCCCCCGCTGCCACTTTGAGGATGTGACTCGTGCCGATTTTTATGGCTGCGTAGTGCCTTTCGCTACCGAGTTGAAAAAGCTGATGGATCGCTACCAAATTCCCGTAAAAATTCGTTTCTGCGATACCATGGGTTACGGTGTTCCCTACCCCGGTGCAACCTTGCCTCGAAGCGTTGCAGGTATCATTTATGGCATCAACCACTTTGCCCAAATCCCCAGCGAATTGTTGGAATGGCATGGACATAATGATTTCTATAAAGCAGTTGTCAACGCCGCTACCGCATGGATGTACGGCGCATCTGCTGTCAACTGCTCTCTGTTGGGCATTGGCGAGAGAACAGGCAATACCCCTTTGGAGGCTATGGTCATGGAGTATGCTCAGCTGAGAGGCACTCTGGACGGTATGGAGCCGACAGTCATTACGGAAATTGCCGAATATTATGAAAAGGAACTGGGCTACCGTGTTCCTGAAAGAACACCGTTTGTGGGCAGAGATTTTAATGTAACCCGTGCAGGTATCCATGCCGACGGTGTTGCAAAGGACGAGGAAATTTACAATATCTTCAATACCGCTAAAATTTTGAACCGCCCCTTAGGTGTGGAAATCAATAAAAACTCCGGTTCTGCCGGCATTGCTTACTGGCTGAACCAAAGACTCAACCTGACCGATGAAAACAAAATTGACAAAAATTCTCCGGAAGCAACCCTTTTGAAGGATTGGGTGGATAAGCAATATGATGGCGGTCGCGTGACCTTTATCAGTAAAGAAGAATTGGAAGATGCAATGCGGGAATTGACCCCACATCTGGCAGAAAAACTGGCAGATTGAACCACAAGGAGGAAGTTAGAATGGGAATGAATATTACAGAAAAACTGATACAAAGCCACTTGGTCAGCGGCGAAATGACAGCCGGCAAAGAAATTGCCATTAAAATTGACCAGACATTGACCCAGGACTCAACCGGTACCATGGCATATTTGCAGTTTGAAGCCATTGGGATTCCTCGTGTCAAAACGGAAAAATCCGTTGCATATATCGACCATAATACACTGCAAACAGGCTTTGAAAATGCTGACGATCATAAATATATCCAAACGGTTGCCAATAAGCATGGCATTTATTTCTCCAAACCCGGTAACGGCATTTGCCATCAGGTGCATCTGGAGCGATTCGGCAAACCCGGAAAAACCCTGTTGGGCTCTGATAGCCATACCCCTACCGGCGGCGGTATCGGTATGCTGGCCATTGGTGCAGGCGGTCTGGACGTTGCCGTAGCCATGGGTGGCGGCGCTTATTATCTGTCAATGCCTAAGGTGTGCCGTGTCAATCTGACGGGTAAACTGAGCCCTTGGGTAACAGCAAAAGACGTTATTTTGGAAGTTTTACGCAGACTTTCCGTAAAGGGCGGCGTAGGCAAGGTCATGGAATATGCAGGAGAAGGCGTGAAATCCCTTAGTGTACCCCAGAGAGCAACCATTACAAATATGGGCGCAGAATTGGGTGCCACCACCTCCGTATTCCCCAGTGATGAAGTAACAAAAGCATTTTTAGCTGCACAAGGCCGTGAAGCGGATTGGATTGCTCTTTCCGCCGATGCCGACGCTACATATGATGAAGAAGTCACCATTGCTTTGGACGAAATCGAGCCTTTGGTTGCCTGCCCTCACAGCCCGGATAACATCAAAAAAGTTAAGGAAATACAAGGACTTGCCGTGGATCAGGTTGCCATCGGCAGTTGCACCAACTCCTCCTATACGGACATGATGACCGTAGCGGCTCTGTTGAAAGGCAAAACCGTTGACCCCAATGTTAGTTTGGTCATCGCTCCGGGTTCCAAACAGGTGATGAATATGCTGGCGGCAAACGGTGCTCTGGCAGACATTATTTCAGCCGGCGCTCGCATTTTGGAATGTGGCTGCGGCCCTTGTATCGGCATGGGCCAGGCTCCCGCAACAAATGCCGTTTCTTTGCGTACCATCAACCGCAATTTTGAAGGCAGAAGCGGCACAAAATCCGCTCAGGTTTATATTGTCAGCCCTGAAACCGCAGTTGCCAGTGCATTGGCGGGCAAACTGACTGACCCTCACGCTTTGGGCGAAGCACCTCTGATTTCTATGCCGGAGCATTTTATGGTGAATGATAATCTCATCATTCCTCCTGCTTCTGAAGGGGAATGTGTCAAGGTAGTGAGAGGGCCCAATATTCAGCCCTTCCCGAAGAATACCAAAATTCCCAAGGAAATCAAAGGTGGTGCATTGATTAAAGTGGAGGATAATATCACCACTGACCATATTATGCCCTCCAACGCAAAGCTGTTGCCCTTCCGCTCTAATGTGCCCTATTTGGCCGATTATTGCCTGACTCCCTGCGACCCGGAATTCCCTGCAAGAGCCAAGGCCGCAGGCGGCGGTTTCATCATTGCCGGACAGAACTACGGGCAAGGCAGCAGCCGAGAACATGCCGCACTGGCCCCCCTTCAGTTGGGCGTAAAGGCAGTGATTGCAAAATCCTTCGCTCGTATCCATATGGCAAACCTCATCAATAACGGTATTTTGCCTTTGGTTTTTGTGAATGAGTGGGATTATGATAATATTCAATTAGGAGATGAATTTATCATCAAATATGCGGCGGATCAGGTGAAAAGCGCAGCAGAAGGACAGGAAGTACTTGTGACCCTTCTGCGTACAGGCGAAGAAATCCCCACGCGACTGAATATTTCCGCAAGACAAAGAGATATTCTCCTTGCCGGCGGTTTGCTGAATTATACAAAGGAATCTCACTAAGGAAAGGAGCAACTGACTATGGCATATCAAGTAACACTGATTCCCGGGGACGGCAGCGGCCCGGAGGTCATTGCGGCGGCAAAAAGAGTTGTCGAAGCCACCGGCGTTGACATACAATGGGACGAAATGGAAGCCGGTGCGGCGATGATTGAAAAATACGGCACTCCCCTGCCCGACCGTGTGCTGGATTCTATCCGTAAAACAGGCGTTGCCCTGAAAGGCCCCATTACGACACCCGTTGGCACCGGCTTTCGCAGTGTAAATGTAGCTTTAAGAAAAACCTTCGACCTCTATGCCAACGTCCGCCCGGCTAAAACCTACCCCGGCGTTATCACAAGATACGACAATATCGATTTGGTTATCGTACGGGAAAATACGGAGGATTTATATGCCGGAATTGAGCATATGGTAGGCGAAGATGCAGCAGAAAGCATTAAGCTGATTACCCGCAAAGGCTGCGAACGCATCATTCGCTATGCTTTTGAATATGCGGTCAGAGAAGGCAGAAAAAAGGTGACCGCCGTACATAAGGCAAATATCATGAAATGTACGGATGGCCTGTTTCTGGATATTGCACGGCAAATTGCCAAAGAATATCCGCAAATCGAATTTAACGACAGCATTGTAGACGCTATGTGCATGCGCTTGGTGATGCACCCTGAAGAATACGATGTATTGGTTTGCCCCAATCTTTACGGCGATATTGTTTCCGACCTTTGCGCCGGTTTGGTGGGCGGTCTTGGATTGACACCCAGTGCCAATATTGGTGTAGACGGTGCGATTTTTGAGCCGATTCACGGCTCCGCACCGGATATTGCGGGACAACACAAAATAAACCCCACAGCGGCAATCCTTTCCGCTTCCTTGATGCTGGCTCATTTGGGCGAGGCAGAAGCGGCTGCAAAAATTGAAAAAGCCGTTTCTACCGTAATTGCCGTGGGCAAAACATTGACACAGGATATGGGCGGCACTGCCTCTACGGAGGAGTTTGCCGATGCGGTTATCGCTATTTTATAAGCACACAAAAACCACGCCAGACTTTACGGCGTGGTTTTCTTATTTGTATCAGCGGAAATCTGCAAGAGGAATGCCCAGCTCTTGCAATATTCCTTTTAGTCGCTCCATTTTTTCCGGAGTCGGCGTTTCAAATATTTCATCGGGCAAAGGTAAGCCTAAAGCCTCGTATTTTCCAAAGCCGAATTTATGATAGGGCAAAAGCTCCATTTCTGCCTGAGGCAAATATTGCTTCACAAATTCACCGCTTTTTCGGATATTTCCTTCATCGGCATTAACCCCTTCAATGACAGGA
This sequence comes from Anaerotignum sp., assembly GCA_017523325.1. GTDB lineage: Bacteria > Bacillota > Clostridia > Lachnospirales > Anaerotignaceae > Anaerotignum_A. The sequence goes on from JAFWWO010000022.1 coordinate 12,151, forward strand.
ATCCGAATGACAATTCTGGCTCCCGTTTCTCCCAATCGTTTCATATTTTCTAATATTCTTTCGTTGGAAACGCCGGTAAATTTCTCGTGCTCTGCTCCATCCATGTGCTTGAGATCCATAAAAATCAAATCCATCCGCCGCAGGATAGGCAAAACGCTATCAAAATCAAAATATCCGCAGGTTTCCATATCTAAGCTATACCCCATATCATAGAGCTCAGTAGTCAAATCATCCAGCAATTCCGCCTGTGCCGTAGCTTCTCCGCCGGAAAATGTAATTCCGCCGCCGGATTGCTGATAAAACAGCGTATGTTTTTTTACTTCTTTAAGAATTTCTTCCCTGTCAGCATAGGAAACCAGTTGTTTTCTGGCATTCTTCGGGCAAGCCTTTACGCAAGCCCCACAACCGGTACACTTTTCCCGCTCAGCATTCAAATCAATGCCAATATGCCGGGGACAGACCTTTACACAAGCTCCACAGCCAATGCAGTTTCCGGCATAAAATCCCACAATCGGTCTTTGTTGCAGTCCCTCCGGATTGGCACACCATTTACAGTGCAACGGACAGCCTGCCAAAAAAACTGTTGAGCGTATTCCATCTCCATCATTGACAGAAAATGGTTGTATCTGCATCAGGCAGCCTTTTTTTGACATATCATCACCCTCTTCAAAAAATCTCCAAATATACGGAAAGAGAGCTTTCGCTCTCTTCCCTCCGCCCGATATAAAAAACCCCTTTTCCAACGGACGCCCGAATATTACTGTCAAAACTCTCCGTGTGCATTTCTTGCCATAATCGAATCCTGCATGGATTTCGACAGATTCACAAACTGTGTGCTATATCCTGCTACGCGCACCAGCAAGTCTTTATAATTTTCCGGATGGGCCTGTGCATCCTTCAGCACCTCATTGGAAATCGTATTGAACTGTACATGGAAAGCACCTAAAGCAAAGTAGGATTGCAGCATAGCCCCCAAATTTGCACGACCGCGTTTTGTTGCAACCAAGTCATGGTTCAGACGCAGGTTCAGCAATGTACCACCGCTATGGATATCGTGGGTCATTTTTGCGGAGGAACGCAATGCCGCCAAGCAAGTGGAAGTATCTGTACCGGTATAAGGAGATACACCTTCATTGATGGGGTCTTTTGCTTTTCTGCCGTCAGGCGTTGCACCCAGTACCTTACCCGTAGGCAGGTAATTGGAAATTCCCATAAACGCCGTTACAAAGCGGTTTCCATACAAATCCTTATAGGAGGTGACGTCCTTATGGTAGTAGTCTGCCAGCATTTTTGCGATGGTATCTACATAATTATCGTCATTGCCGTATTTGGGAACAGCCTCTGCTTTTGCCCGCAGTTCTTCATAGCCTTCCCAGTTATGATTCAAGGCATCAATGATGTCTGCCATTGTTGCCACCTTATCTTCAAATACCAGCTTTTTGATGACAGCCAAAGAATTTGCTGTTACAGACAAACCAACACCGGTAAATACAGGGCCGATATTGTATTTCGCTCCGCCTTCAACCAAATCTTTCCCGTTTTTCAGGCAAAATTCGTTCAATACAGACATGAACGGACGCTGCCCCTTTTCCTTATGGATTTCCTGCGCCGTCACCAAGCTGACAACGCCATGTTTCACCATGTAGGAAAATTGCTTGCACCATGCTTCAATCACTTCTTCGTAAGATTGGAATGTTTTCGGGTCTTTTTCCGGCAATGCAACCAATTCACCGGACAGACGGCTCTTCCCTTCATTCAAAGCAAATTCCAAAGCTGCCGCAAAAGAAATATTACAAGCAGAAGTCCACTGGAATGTTTTTCTGGAATGAGGAACTACGCAACCACAGTTATTCCAATCCTTAGCATCTTCCGGTTCATAGCCAAGATTACTCAGCATCTGATAACCGGTGCGGTCACTATGGATTGCAGGGAATCCGCAGCCTGTGGATACCAATTCCGTTACCTTTTCCATAAATTCAGGCGGGCAATCAGGATGGATACGGCAGCTTAATGTAGGCTGATGGCATTTCGTTTCCTTCGTTGCCTGAATCGCCATATAAGAAATGGTATTGGTGGCATCGGTACCGTCTACCTTTGTGCCGCCAATCGTCAGATTTTCAAAGTTTGTAAATCCGGCAAAAAAGTCTGCTGTATTGGCGGAAATGGTCCATGCCCATTCGCTATATTTCAGCCACAGCAATTCTACCAATTCCAAAGCGGTATCGTAATCGATTTTGCCCGCTTCTTCATCTGCCTTATAATAAGGGTACATATACTGGTCGAAACGACCGGGATTGTAGGCCAGAGGATTTTCCGCAATGATACCGCCCAGTTGTACGAACCATACGAACTGCAAGGCTTCTCTAAAGGACGTAGGCGGATTTTCGGGAACCTTTGCACAAACCTCAGCAATTTCCAGCAGTTCTGCTTTTCTCTGTTCGTCCTTTTCCTCGGCCGCCATTTCTTTTGCCTTTTGTGCATAACGCTGTGCCAAACGAATCATACCGTCACAAATCAAAATAGTCGCCTGATAAAACTCAATTTTCTTCTTCTCCTCGGGAATGGTTTCATCCAGCTTAGCCATACGTTCCTGGGCTTCCTTTTTGATGCCGCCATAGCCTTTGGGCAGCAGATGGTCAATATAGTCGGGGGAAATTTCACCGATACCGTTACGCCATTTAGAGTCAGTATCCACAAAACCTGTATCTACAGCCAGCTTTCTGGTGGTATCGGAAACACGGGCCAAAAAAGCGTCCTCAATGGACTTGCCCTTCCAGTACGGAAAAATCTTTTCCCGCACATAAGCCCTTTGCTCATCTGTCATATCATAGGGGTCTTGGGCACGGGTGGAAAAGCCATCCATTTCATCGTCTACCCATTTCCAGCCGAATTCGGGTGTCAGAATACCACATTTACGGAATTCGCCGCTGTTTCCAACAATCAATTCCCCTTCAAAAATTGTGACACACAGCTCATTACAAGTATCGTTGAACGCTTGGGCAATCCGCAGTTCCATAGGCATTCCTTCTGTTCTCTGGAAGGATTCCGTATAAATTCTCGCTCTTTCGATGGAAATGTGATGTCTTTCGTTTATGTAGTTCTGGCGGATCTTTTCAACTCTCGGTGTGATACTCATAACATTCACCTATCCTTTCGTCTGTTATTGTTCCCTTTGTTATTTGTTGTAATAAATCACCATACAGATTTTAGTTGGTACACGGCCGGGATTTTCGTAAATATGGGGCTGATCCGCAAAATACCGTATCCCATTACCCGCCTCAACGCTATATTCCTTTCCGTTAAGCGTCAGTCGCAGCGTGCCTTCAAACACAAGTACAAATTCCTCTGTCCCCTCCTGATGCGGTGTAGATTCCGAGCGAGAGCCCGCTTCCATTTCAATGGAGAGCATTTCAAATCGTCTGTCATTTTCATAGGGAAAAAAGGGGAAAAGCTGAAACCGTCCTTCATCACTTAAAAGAGGGGGAATTTCCGTTTTTTGAATGATACGGGTTTCCTCTGCCTTGCCCTCCAACAGTGCTGTAAAGGAAATATGCAGCCCTGTTGCAATTTTCCATAGAGTTGCCACCGTCGGGCTGGATTCCCCTCTTTCAATTTGCCCCAGCATGCTCTTGCTGACGCCTGTCAGCTCCGCCGCATTATCCAAACTGAGCTTTTTCTCTTTCCGTATTCGTTTCAGGTTTGCCGCAATGATGCCGCTCATAATATCCATAGCTTCCTCCTTGGTTCCACACACGCCACAAAAGGACAGCAGTGTAAATGCGTGCGATATAACGCATTTCTAATTTTAGCATAACAGACCTTGCAGGCTTTGTCAATCAATTTGACCGTTTTTCTGCTCCAAAACGAGCAATATCTTACACAAAATTTTCTATCGTTTTTTAGTGAAAACGCACAGAAACAAAGCCCTGCGAATTATATTTCGCAAGGCTTTATGCGGCTTACGCATTAGTTTCCTTTTAATTTTAATATTTCATCCAGTATGTGATGGGCTACCATTTCCTTCGTTAAAAGCTCCAACTGGATTTCCTCCTGTTTGGAAATCATGGTCACTACATTGGTATCTGTGCCAAAGCCGCTTCCTGCTACCTTCAGATTATTGGCAACAATCATATCAATGTTTTTCTTTTCCAGTTTCACACGGGAATTCTCAAGCATATTTTGAGTTTCCATAGAAAAGCCGCAATAAAACTGCCCCTCCCGACGGTGCTCACCCATATATTTCAAAATATCCTGTGTACGATCCAGTTCAATACTCATTTCACCGTCTTTTTTCTTCATTTTATCATCGGCAACGGTTTTCGGCTTATAATCCGCCACAGCCGCCGCTTTGATGATAATATCGTTATCCAAAAAGCGGGATTTCATGGCTTCAAACATATCTCCCGCACTTTTTACGGGCACAAAATCTACAAACATGGGCTTTTCTAAAGAAGTTACGCCACTGACAAGGGTTACCTCTGCCCCACGGAGCATCGCCGCTTTGGCCAGTTCGTATCCCATTTTTCCGGTAGAATGATTTGTAATATAGCGCACAGGGTCAATGCTTTCCTGGGTAGGGCCTGCCGTAACAATAACCTTCATTCCCTGCAAATCCTTTTCATAAGCAATCTCTCGCAGGATATATCCCACAAGCACCTCTTCCTTAGGCATTTTGCCGTCCCCTTCGTCCCGGCAGGCAAGGAAACCGCTATCCGGCTTAACCACTTCATAGCCATATGCAGCCAGCTTTTTCAAATTATCCTGTAAAATAGGATTATGGTACATATTTGTATTCATGGCAGGAGAAATGATTTTTTTACAGGTGCAAGCCATTGCCGTTGTTGTCAGCATATCATCTGCAATGCCATTGGCAATCTTGCCGATGATATTGGCAGAGGTCGGCGCAATCAGCAGGACATCCGCCTTTTTCGCCAGGGAAATATGGGCAACGTGGAACTGGAAATTACGGTCGAAGGTATCCACCATACACTTGTTTCCTGTCAATGTTTCAAAGGTAACCGGCGTAATAAATTGCGTGGCATTTTTTGTCATAATCACATGGACGTCGCACTCCATTTTTACCAGCATACTGGCAACATTCGCCATTTTATATGCGGCAATACTTCCTGTAACCCCTAAAACCACGGTTTTTCCTTTTAACATATCCATTCTCCCTTTTCATCTGTATTTTATAATTCATGCAATAGGGTTCTAACCAAATCGGTATCTATTATAGCAAAGATTCTTTCCTGCGTATAGGATTTTCAGAAAAAAATACACCATTTCTTAAAATTCCAAGTAGGTAGTACCCTCCAGCGGAATCACGACCTGCAACCCCGTACGGCTTGCAATATCTCCTACCACATAGATGGTATACGCCTTGCCGCCCTCCAGTATCACAGAAGGGTTCTCCAAAATCACATCGTCTGTCATAGTGCTTGTAAATTTCAGATTATATTCTCCCGGCGTAACACCCAGATATCGACTGACCTCTTGATATTCCAGTTCTGATAAAATCAACCGATCATCCCAGTAAACATCCATAACCGGTGCATTGGGCGAAAACTGCACCAGCCGGAAATATGCTCGATCATTTTCCAACACGCGGCGGTTATCGTTAATCATTTGAATATCAAGATCCGTTCCTAAGCCAATGATAGCTGCTGTATAAATTCGATTGGGTATCACATTGATACGGGATACGACCAAAGGATTTGTCGTTGTGCCTGCCGCAAAAACAGCCACTCGGTAATAGCCGGGAAACACCTTCAAATATTCCGTAAAGCTACGGTACGAAAGATTGCTGGCAATTTTTCTGCCATTGACATAAATATCCACTCGCTGGTTGACAGGGCTAGCGTGAAAAAAGCGAATATAACCAAATAATGTGATGCCGGGTATAATAGGGATAACCGTTACGTTCGTATTCTGAGGCAGGGAAATTCTGGGATAAAGTAACTGCAATGTCTGGTCGACCATTTCTTCTGTTAAATCTTCTGTGCTGAGTTGCTCAATCTGATTTTCCGTCAGCGGCAACGGCATGAGTAAATCCTCACTTGTTTCATACCAATTATTATTCATAGCCATTTTTCTCACCATTCCATTCCTTTTTTTCTTTACTATATGGAAGGACAAAATGTTCCGTGAAAAGCAGGCCAATGTTTTTATCATGATTTTTCGTAAAACAAAAAGAGAATTCATTTAGAATTCTCCCGTTTTTATACTAATAATCATTGATACCTTACAGTGTCAGCGAAGGAGCAGAGTAGACTCTTGCACCCAATTCATTATCCAGCATATACAGACCCTTGGGGTCGCTGCCGAACAACTCCATTTTTGTAATCAAGCCATTGGCATTTGTTTCTTCCTCACCCTGCTCTTTTACGAACCAGTCCAAAAACTGCATCGTACGGTAATCATGGACTTTCTGCGCCGCCGCATAAATTGTATGAATCGATTCCGTTACAAACTCTTCATGGGCCAATGCCGCTTTCAATGGATCCATCAAGGCGTCCATTTTAACATCAGGCTTACTGATGGCTTCCAGTGTTACGGTTTCGTTGTTATTATGCAAGTACTGATAAAACAGCATGGCATGATCTCTTTCCTCCTGCGCTTGAATCTGATACCAGTTCGCAAAACCGTCCAAGCCTTTATCTGCATAGAAATTTGCAAAATCCAGATACAGATATGCGGAATAAAATTCCTTATTGATTTGTTCATTTAATAGTGCAGCAACTTTCTTATTCAGCATATAAATTCCTCCTTATAATTATAACATTACGCCCATAAACCGACTTATTCTTCAGAGGTTTCTACATCTTCTGCCTCCTCCGACAATCGTACTGCATGGACTTTCTCAATACGCTTTTCTTCAATGCCTTCCACCTGGAAAAGCCAACCGCCTACGGAGATTTCCGGTTTTTCATCTTCTTCGGGAATACGTCCCAGCCGTCCAATCAAATAACCGCCCAAGGTGTCGTAATCCTCATCGTCCTCAAAAGTGATGCCCAACTGTTCTTCCACGTCCTGTAAATCCGTCGTACCATTGATACGGTAAGCATCCTCACCTATCGGGCAAATATCCTCTTCTTCTTCCACATCATATTCATCGAAAATATTACCAACGATTTCTTCGATAATGTCTTCCATGGTCACAATACCCGCTGTTCCGCCGTATTCATCAATGACAATGGCCATATGCACCTTTTCCCGTTGCATTTCCTGAAAGAGCTCGTCCGTTTTTTTGGAGAATGGAACAAAATAAGGCTTCATCAAAATATCTTCGATATGGAAATTGGCCTCCTCCATTCGTTTTGCATCCTCCAAGATATACTTTACCATATCCTTCACATGAAATACGCCGACAATATTATCAATATTTTCATCATAAACCACAATACGGGAATATTTTTCCTCCGTAAGTACATTGGTAATTTCCTCCAATGTTGCATCAAGGGAAATTGCCACAATATCCGTCCGATGGGTGGTAATATCACCCACGGAAATTTTATCCAGTTCAAAAATATTGTTGATCATTTCTTTTTCGGTTTCATCAATACTGCCATTATCTCCGCCTGCATCTACCATCTGTCGAATACCTTCTTCTGTCACAGCAGTTTGGTTTTTTGCATCTTTTGTCCGTAAAAACAGAAAAATCAGGAATAGATTCAGCAATAACGATATGATTAAACCTATTTGGGTTTCCAAAAAAAATCATCCTCCAAAAAATAACTGTAAAAATTTGACTTCTTATTGTAGTTTATTACCAAACCACTTTCATGTCAAGTCAGATGCCACATATTCAAAGTTGCTTCAGTTGCTGCAAAAAACCCCTTCAACCAAATGTTTACACATCGCAGTTGAAGGGGTTTCTTAATATCATATCCGCCAATTCCGGCGTATTCCTCCATAAATACAGTGTTATGCCTTTATGTAGGATATTTTACAAAAAACGATACATCACTATTGTATTAGTTTTTAATATTATGTAGCCATTATATCGAAAACTCAAATCGTATTAAACAAAATTTTATGTTGTCGTAAAAATTGCATTTTGGTATCCAATAGTACACTTTCCGGAAAATTCATCTGTAACCACAAATATGCAATATGAACCTTCCTCTAACGGAAGTGTCTTCGGTTCATCCAAAATATAGTCAGAAAAAACTATTTTTTTTGTTTCTACATTCTGAATTAAACATTTGGCTTGTCCTTTTCTGGGGGTTGTATAAAAAGATATAGATCCATCCTTCTCTGCAGTAACAATACCAATTTCATTGATTCCTCCAATGAGCCCCCACTTTTTGATTATTTCTCCACTTTTTTTGTCTGCTGCAAAAGTATACTCTGTCATATTATAAAATTTATGGTAATTATGATCACCAATTGCGATAATACTATTATCAGGCAATGAAATTAAATTACTTTCACGCTTTACATCAGATAAATGGCTGAAAGTGAAAAATAAAGTCAAAAGCACTAAGTATACACAATAGGGAAATATTCTTTTCATACTAGCCCCCCTAAAACCGGATTTTACCTACTTTGCGTCTATGTCATCTATTTTGATTATTCATCCCAATTATGGTACACATTCTGCACATCGTCATCGTCTTCCAACATATCCAGCAGTTTATTCATCTTTTTTACATCTTCCTCAGACTTTAATTCCGTATAAGTCTGCGGTATCATCGTCACCTCTGCACTTGCCATGGGAACACCTGCCGCTTCTAAGGCTTCCCGCACCGCAGAAAAATCATCAGGCAGAGTTGTAATCTCATAGCTGTCCTCTTCTGCTGCAAAATCCTCTGCGCCGGCGTCCAATGCAGCCATCATCAGTTCTTCCTCGTCCATACTGACTTCTTCTTTATCAATTACGATAAGACCCTTTTCATCAAACATGAAGGATACACAGCCATTGGTGCCCATGTTCCCGCCGCCTTTTGTGAAAGCATTTCTTACGTTTGCTGCCGCACGGTTTCGATTGTCCGTCAAGGCTTCTACAATTACAGCTACCCCGCAAGGGCCATAGCCTTCATAAGTTACTACTTCATATTCCACGCCTTCTTCGTTTCCGGCTGCTTTTTTGATACTTCTTTCAATGGTATCATTGGGCATATTATTGGATTTACACTTTGCAATCACATCGCGTAATTTGCCGTTTACAGCAGGGTCAGGTCCACCGGCTTTTACCGCCACCTGAATTTCTCTACCCAGCATTGTAAAAATTTTACCCTTTGCTGCATCGTTTTTCTCTTTTTTATGTTTAATATTTGCAAATTTAGAATGTCCGGACATTCAAAACCCTCCTCTGTAAAATTTCAACAAATATTTTATCACTTTTTGTTTGGAAGTTCAAGAAAAATCGGTTATGCCGCACCCCTTCTCTAAACGGCATAAAATCATATTAAAATTTATTTGTTCGGATATTCCATTTTTACCGAAATTCGGGTAAAATAGAAAGCAATGTGATTTTTAAGGAATAAAAAATAACTCAGAATACGAAAGGAACAATCCTATGAACAATTTAGAAGCCATACAAAAACGGCGAATTTTCGGTATTATTTCCCATCCGGATGCCGGTAAAACGACGCTCACAGAAAAACTACTGCTCCATGGCGGCGCCATTCGGGAAGCGGGTACTGTAAAGGCAAGAAGAAACGCCAAGTTTGCCACCAGCGATTGGATGGAAATTGAAAAACAGAGAGGGATTTCCGTCACCTCCTCTGTCATGCAATTTGAATATCAAGGAAAAATGGTTTCCATTATGGATACGCCCGGTCACAATGACTTCGGCGAGGATACCTACCGTATTTTGACCTCTGTGGACAGTGCTGTCATGGTAATTGATGCCGCAAAAGGTGTGGAAGCACAGACAGTCAAGCTATTCAAGGTTTGCAGTATGCGGCAAATCCCTATTTTTACCTTTATCAATAAATTAGACCGCCAATCCAAAGACCCGCTGGATTGTATGGCAGATTTAGAGGACGCTCTCGGATTGCCCTCTACGGCAGTCACATGGCCGATTGGCAATGGGCTGACCTTTGAAGGCATCTATGACCGTTTGGAAAATAAAGTTTATCTCTACAAGCAGAAAAACGGCATTGTGGAATTAGGTGTCAACGGCGTTTTCGGCGATGCACTGGAGGGTGTCATTTCCGATGCCAATTTGGATATACTGCGGGAAGAAATGGAATTATTGGACGGTGCGGGCAACCCCTTTGATTTACAGGCAATCAAAGACGGCAAGCTATCTCCCGTTTTTTTCGGTTCTGCCCTTGCGGATTTTGGTGTCACGCCATTTTTGCAACATTTTTTGGAATGGTCGCCTGCACCCGGTGTCAGAAAAACTACCACCGGTGAGGTTCACCCTACCGATGAATTTTTTAGCGGCTTTATTTTCAAAATTCAGGCAAATATGAACCCTGCCCATCGGGATAGATTGGCATTTTTCCGTATTTGTTCCGGCACATTTCACCGTGGTATGAGCGTTACCCTCTCCCGCACCGGCAAACAAATGAAATTGAGCCAATCCACCCACCTGATGGCAAATGATAGAGAAACGGTAGAAACCGCCATTGCCGGAGATATTATCGGTATTTATGACAGCGGCAATTATCAAATCGGTGATACATTAACCGACAGAAAAGAAAAACTGTTTTTTGAACCGTTGCCTACGTTCCCGCCGGAGCTGTTCTGCCGTGTGCATCCTATCAATTCCCTAAAGGCAAAACAATTCCAAAAGGGTGTGCAGCAGCTTGCGCAGGAAGGCGCCATTCAGGTGTATCATAACGAATTTAATGATGTCATTCTGGGTGCGGTGGGACAACTGCAATTTGAGGTATTTGAATACCGCCTGGCGAATGAATATCATTCGGAAGTCCGTATGGAACCCTTGGATTATAGTGTTGCCCGTTGGGTCGCCCCCGGCTCTCCGAAAGATGTGAAGGAATATGTAGTCGCAAGAAGCACTTTGGTTTATGACCATTTTGACAGACCTTTATTGCTGTTTGCAAATCAATACACGCTGAATAATTTTATGCAGAAAAACCCCGAAATCCATCTTGTAGAAGCTCTGGATGTGGATGATACGGAATATCAGGAAAGCTAAATTAAAAAACTCTCCAAAAAGAATGTACTAAAAAAAAACCATGTCAGGCGAATCTTTTTTCCGGAAATCCCTTGTCTGTTGTCTGTTTGTATCATATAATTATTATAATAAGAATAATTATTATATAATAACATATTGTTTTAGTATGTATTTTGTATACAGGCAATCACGGCAGAAAGGGAAAATACGAGTGCGTGCCATTCGTTTTTGTGGAAAAATATTATGAAACCTCTTGACAAACCCTTGAACATGTGCATAATCGTAACGAACGAACGA
>JAFWWO010000023.1 GCA_017523325.1 Anaerotignum sp.
ACGCTCTGAGTTCTCCTGCCAGTATCCTCTGGCTTCCTCCGGTTTTTTGAAACCGGCAAAATTTGTCTTAGCATTCGTTTCCGTCTGCTTGAAATTGACTATGGGTTGTGTGTTCATATCCATTGTTCAGTTTTCAAGGATCAACTCCGCTTGTTCAGCGGCGAAGATTAGTTTATCAAATCTTCTTTCTTTTGTCAAGCACTTTTTTGATTTTTTTCAATCTTTTTGTGCTCTGCTGATTTTTCATCAACAGAAATAATTATATCAAATCAAACAGTGCCTGTCAATATTTTTTTCAGGGCATCTACGCATTTTTTCATGCTACCGGTGCCCTTATTCTTCTCCGCCTTTCAGCGGTGACAGTTTCCTATTATACACACTCCCCCTGCAAAGTCAACAGCTTTTTTCAAAAAGCGACAAGCCACTTTTTTCCAAAGGATTCTCTACCTTAATTAAGCACAAAAAAGGCCATCGGTTTCCCGACAGCCTTTCTCTTATATATAGATAGTACTTTTTATCTGGGGAAGTTAATCTGCGCCTGCGCCGCTGCCAATCTTGCAATAGGCACACGGTAAGGGGAGCAGGATACATAATCCAGGCCAATCTGGTGGCAGAATTCCACAGAGGAAGGATCGCCGCCGTGTTCGCCGCAGATACCCAGATGAATATCGGGGCGTACAGGTTTCGCCTTTTCCACAGCCCACTGCATCAGCAGACCAACGCCGGTTCTATCCAGTCTTGCCGTAGGGTCACATTCGTAAATGTTTTTGTCGATATAATCCGCCAAAATCTTGCCGGCATCGTCACGGGACAGTCCGTAGGTCATCTGGGTCAAGTCGTTGGTGCCGAAGGAGAAGAATTCCGCCTCCGTTGCAATCTGATCAGCCGTCAGGGCCGCTCTGGGGATTTCAATCATCGTACCCACCAGATATTCCAGCTTCTTGCCTTTTTCCGCAAATACCTTTTCCGCCGTTTCCACAACAATATTCTTCACAAACTTCAATTCTTTGATTTCGCCAATCAAAGGAATCATGATTTCCGGTTTGATGGTGATGCCTTCTTCCTGAGAAACCTCAACCGCAGCCTCAATGATGGCTTTTGTCTGCATTTCTGCGATTTCAGGATAGCTTACCGCCAAACGGCAGCCTCTATGGCCCATCATAGGGTTTAGTTCATGGAGGCCTTTTGCCTTAATTTTCAACTCTTCCACAGTTTTGCCTGTTTCTTTCGCCAAAACTGCAAATTCCTCGTCCGTGTTGGGCATGAACTCATGGAGAGGGGGATCCAGCAGACGAATGGTTACAGGGCGTTCTCTCATAGCCTTATAAATACCCTTGAAGTCGTCCTTCTGGAAGGGTTCGATGCCTGCCAAAGCCGCTTTTCTTTCTTCCACGGTCTCTGCCAGAATCATTTTTCTGAATTTCATAATTCTGTCGCCTTCAAAGAACATATGCTCCGTTCTGGTCAAACCGATACCTTCCGCACCAAAATCGATGGCTGTCTGGGCATCGTGAGGGGTGTCGGCATTGGTTCTTACCTTCAGCACTCTCTTGGCATCCGCCCATTTCATGAAGGTTTCAAAATTACCTGTAATTTCAGGGTCTACCGTAGGAATATCTTCGCCGTAAATATTACCGGTGGAGCCGTCCAGAGAGATATAATCTCCCTCCTTAAAGGTTTTTCCACCCAGTGTAAATGTTTTTGCTTCTTCGTTCATTTTGATTTCTTCGCAGCCGGATACACAGCAAGTACCCATACCACGAGCCACAACTGCCGCATGAGAGGTCATGCCGCCGCGAACGGTCAGGATACCTTCCGCTGCAACCATACCCTCAATGTCCTCCGGAGAGGTTTCCAGACGAACCAAAATCACTCTTTCGCCGGTTTCCGCCACATTTTTTGCATCCTCTGCCGTAAAGCAAACCTTACCTGCCGCCGCACCGGGAGATGCAGGCAGACCTTTGCCGATGGGCGTTGCTGCTTTCAGTGCTGCTTGGTCGAAAGCGGGGTGCAGCAGCTGATCCAACTGCTTCGGCTCTACTCTCATCAGGGCTTCGTCCGTAGTCAACAGACCTTCGTCCACCATTTCTACGGCAATTCTCAAAGCGGCATTGGCCGTTCTCTTACCGTTTCTTGTCTGTAGGAAGAACAGCTTTCCTTCTTCAATGGTAAACTCCATATCCTGCATATCTTTATAGTGATTTTCCAGCTTATTTGCAATTTCGGTAAACTGCCGATATACGTCAGGCATATCTTCCTGCAATTTGGCAATGGGCTTAGGTGTACGCACACCGGCTACAACGTCCTCGCCCTGGGCATTTACCAAGTATTCGCCCAGCATAGCCTTTTCGCCCGTTGCCGCATTTCTTGTAAATGCAACGCCGGTGCCGGAGGTATCGCCCATATTACCGAATACCATCATCTGTACATTCACGGCAGTACCCCAGCTATAAGGGATATCGTTCATTCTTCTGTAAACGAAAGCACGGGGGTTATCCCAACTGCGGAATACAGCCATAGCCGCCTCAAAGAGCTGCTCCTTGGGATCCTGAGGGAATTCCTTGCCCTGATCCTCCAGATAAATCTGTTTGAACAGTGCCGTCACTTCCTTCAAATCGTCTGCCGTCAGGTCGGTATCGAATTTCGCACCAACCTTTTCCTTATATTCGTCCAGCTTTCTTTCAAACTTGGACTTGGAAACACCGATTACAACGTCTGCAAACATCATAATAAATCTTCTGTAAGAGTCATAGGCAAATCTGGTATTGCCCGTTTTCTTCGCCAGACCCTCTACGGAAATATCATTCAGACCCAAATTCAAAACGGTATCCATCATACCGGGCATAGACGCTCTTGCACCGGAACGCACGGAAACCAGCAGAGGATTTTCGGGATCGCCCAGCTTTTTGCCGGCCATTTCCTCCAGCTTTGCCAGAGCAACCTCGATTTGGGCAATCATTTCGTCTGTCAGCTTTTTGCCGCCCTCGTTATATTCCGTACAAGCCTCTGTTGTAATGGTGAAGCCCTGGGGAATGGGCAGGCCCAAAATCGTCATTTCAGCCAAGTTTGCACCCTTACCGCCCAGCAAGTTTTTCATGGACGCATTGCCTTCGCTGAACATATACACATACTTCTTGCTCATTTACACTACCTCCTAATTGTTATGGATATCATACTAGGGTCTTTCTTACAGTCCTTCGTGGCTTTGCAAAAGAAACACTGCCAAAAAAGCCAATCCCTTCCTTAAAAAGACTGCACATAACTGAAAAAAATATTCCGGTGAAAATCACGCCGGCACTGTCAAAAAAATACAGATGCCATAGCTTTTTATCTCCACCGTCTTATCAAAAAGAGTATTATTTTTCCCTATCACAAGAATATACCAAATGTTTCCATTACGCAAGAGCATATTTTGTACTTTTTTTTGAAAAAAGAGAGATTTTTTGCAGGAAAATATGTGCATTCTCATATTTTCTCCCAAAATCTCCCGAAAATCTCTCTCCTTTGCCGAAGGGACAAAAAAAATAGAGAGAACCCGTTTTGAGTTCTCTCTATCTTTTCTCTCGTTTTTGCTATACGGCATTGCCTTACAGCAGGCTGCCGATATTCATGAACAGCGGTGCGAATACCAAAGATACCACTGTCATCAGCTTAATCAAAATATTGATGGAAGGGCCGGAGGTATCTTTGAAGGGGTCGCCTACGGTATCGCCGATAACGGCTGCCGCATGGGCGTCACTGCCCTTACCGCCATGGTTGCCTTCCTCAATGTATTTCTTTGCATTATCCCATGCACCGCCGGCATTGGACATGAAAATCGCCATCATAACACCGGTGGTCAGAGAGCCGGCCAGCAGACCGCCCAATGCACCTGTGCCCAGCAGAAGACCTACAACCAAAGGTGCAGCTACCGCCATAATACCGGGTACCAGCATTTCCTTCAGGGCCGCTGTGGTGGAGATTTCTACGCACTTCTTATAGTCAGGCTTACCGGTACCTTCCATGATGCCGGGAATGGTACGGAACTGACGTCTTACTTCTTCAATCATCTGGAACGCTGCTTTCCCTACGGACTGCATGGTAAATGCAGAGAACAGGAAGGGCAGCATACCGCCGATGAGCATACCAATGATTACTCTGGGCTCCAGCAGGGAAATTTCCGTCAGACCAACCGCCTGTGCATAAGATACGAACAGTGCCAATGCTGTCAAAGCAGCGGAACCGATGGCAAAGCCTTTACCCATGGCCGCTGTGGTATTGCCGACAGCGTCCAGCTTATCTGTGATATTTCTTACGGAGTGATCCAGACCACTCATTTCCGCAATACCGCCGGCATTATCGGCGATAGGGCCGTAAGCGTCAACAGCTACGGTGATACCTGTTGTGGACAGCATACCCACAGCCGCCAGAGCGATACCATACAGGCCGCATACCAGATATGCTATGAAAATACCTACACAAATCAATACAATGGGAATGGCTGTGGATTCCATACCTACCGCCAGACCACTGATGATGGTTGTTGCAGGGCCTGTTTCGGACTGATCCGCAATTTTCTTTACGGATTTATAATCACCGGAGGTATAAACCTCTGTGATGATACCAATGATCAAGCCAACAATCAGACCGGCGATGATTGCCAGCGCAGCCTTCATATCGCCGAAGAATTTCCAGCTCAATGCCAAAGAAGCGATAACCACCAGCACTGCGGAGGAATAAGAGCCTGCCTTCAATGCCTTATGCGGATTGGAGTTTTCATCGCCTTTTACAAAGAAGGTACCGATAATGGACGCCAGAATACCTACCGCCGCCAGTACCAGAGGGAACACAGCGCCTTCGATGGAATAGAACGCCAGACCCAATGTGATCGCAGAAACGATGGAGCCAACATAGGACTCGAACAAATCGGCACCCATACCGGCAACGTCACCTACGTTATCCCCTACGTTATCGGCGATAACGGCAGGGTTACGAGGGTCATCCTCAGGGATACCCGCTTCTACCTTACCTACCAGATCGGCACCTACGTCAGCAGCCTTTGTATAAATACCGCCGCCCACACGGCCAAACAGCGCGATGGAAGATGCGCCCAGACCGAAGCCGAACAAAATATCCGCATTGCCTGTAATTACATAAATCAGGCCAACGCCCAAAAGACCCAGACCAACTACGGACATACCCATTACTGCGCCGCCGCTGAATGCGATAGACAGGGCTTTGTTCATACCGCCTGTTCTGGCTGCGTTTGCAGTTCTTACGTTTGCCTTTGTTGCAACTGTCATACCGAAATAGCCTGCCAGTGTGGAGAAGATGGCACCAATGATAAAACATACCGCCGTTGGCCAGCTTACGCCGAAGCCAATCAATACAAACAGTACCGCCGCAAAGATAACCAGAATTTTATATTCTGCCTTCAGGAATGCATTTGCGCCTTCTCTGATAGATGCGGCAATTTCCTTCATGCGGTCCGTACCCTCATCCATTTTGCCAACCTTGCCGGCCAGGACAAAAGCGAACAGCAGCGCCACAATGCCCAGCACCGGCGCTAAATACATTAACTTTTCCATAATAATCCCCCTATTTTAGAATTGTGGATAAAATAATAGCGTGAATACGCCTTACAATTTGCTTTTTTCATCCCATCTCATGAAAAAAACAAATACACTGCCCTTCCCGCACCCACAAAAGCCCTGTTTTTTCATCGGTGTAAGGCGGCGTGTATCTTTTTCAGGTAAGCCATATTCTTTCCCACTGCATAGTATAACCCATACCTTTGCCAAAAATCAACCCCTATCCCCTACCCAGTTACACGAAATTTCAATAAAAATTTTGTTGTTTTTTAACAATCTTTACCCATTTTCCCCATAAAAAAACCCTTCCTCTCAAGAGAAAAGGTGATTTTATATTTCTGTTTCAACGGCAGAGGAATTCCGCCACTAAGGGTAATGTAAAAACGGAAATCATGGTAGATACAAAGGTATATTCCGATGCCCGCTTTTCATCACTGCCGTAAAGATCGGCAAAGGAAGGCAGAGCCGCCGCCGCCGGCGTACCCATCAGCACCACCAGCACGCTTAGCGCCATACCGCTCATAAACTGTCCGCAAATCAGCTTTGTAATTATCGGCATCACAATCAGTGTGAAAAAGCTGAAAATATAGACGATTTTATCCTTAAAAATTTCCCGTATATTGGCCGCCGCCAGCAGAGAACCGATATAAATCATGGAAAGGCATACCGTTGTATTGGCGGAATACTGCAACACATCGAAAATCGGTCCCGGCAGGGTAATGGAATTAACAAAGCAAAATACCCCCACTACGGCAGAAAGGCAAATGAGGTTCAAAAAAGCATCCTTCAGCATTTGCATTGCCGATTTTTTGTATGTACTGCCCATGGCAAACAGCACCGAGCAGACCGTAAATAAAAAGACATTGCAGGTAAACATGACCGCCACGCAGAAAATCAAACCCTCCGCACCGTACATGGCCATAATCAGCGGCTGTCCCATAAATATAACGTTGCTGTAAACCCCGCCGCCGGAAAACAGCCCCAGCTGTCGAGGCTCCATTTTCATCAGCTTGCCTACGGCGAAAAACATGGCGGCACCGATACAGCACATCAGATATGTCGCCACACAGGTCACCAAAAACCCACGGAATATCTCCGGTGAATATTCCCGCTGGAGCAAAACCACCATATTACAGGGTACTGCCACGCGGGTCAGCACAATGGAAAGCCCCTTGGAATTATCCAAGGACAGTATTCTCTTTTTATGTAATATCACGCCTACTACCATCAAAATGACCATGGTAATCAGCTGATAAATCACCGGCATTGCCATATTTCAACTTCCTTCCTTAATAAAACCTCTTCATAAACGTATCTCTATTGTACGCATCATTTCGATTTTTTTCAACACATATTCCCTGTTTTTTTCTGCATTTACTCCCATCGGCAAAAAATGCCCCTTTGATTTAAGATATGTATTACTGCTTTTGCCACACATATCCCAATGACTGCACCTGCCAACACATCGGTAGGAAAATGCACCCCCAGATACAGCCGAGAAAAGCCCATCAGCACCGCCAATCCATAAGCCAAAAGTCCCCATTTGCAGTGTATGGCATAAATTACCGCTGCCGCCGCAAAGGCCGCCGAAGTATGCCCCGACGGGAAAGAGGCGTCCGACAGTGCCGGTATCAAAATATCATACCCCAGCACAGCATAGGGTCTGGCGCGGTGGAACAAAGGCTTTAATATCAGATTGCATACCACAGCATTGGCGCCCAATGCCAGAAACAGTTCCAATCCTCGTTTCAGCCATATTCTCCTTCGTATCCCCAGCAACAGAAATACAGCGCCCAAAAAAAGCCAGAGAAAGCCGCCGTTGCCCAATGCCGATACCAACGGCATCACCCTATCCAAAAAGGGGTTGCCGCAAAACTCCCGCAGCCACAGCAAAAGTCTGCCGTCTATTTCCTGTAAAAACTCCATGCGTCATTCTCCTCAGTTCATGAAAAACAAATGTTCCACTAAAATCTTACCGCCAATCAATATCAGCACAACACCGCCGGCAAATGTCGCCTTCGCCTGCAAAAAATTCCCCAGACCTTTGCCGAGAATACCGCCCAAAAAGGCCAATGCAAAGGAAACAACACCGATGATAAACCCGGCCTGCACAATACTGACATCTAATATGGCAAAGCTGATGCCCACTGCCAATGCATCTATACTGGTGGCAACGGCCTGCAATAACAGCACCCTTGCCGTCAACTCCGCACCCGTTTGCGCCTCCTGCTCTCCGCTGAAGCTCTCCCGAATCATGTTCCCGCCGATGACCGCCAGCAGGAAAAAAGCAATCCAATGATCCACCGCTTCGATATAGGCCTTGACGCTGCTGCCCAGCAGCCAGCCTATCACAGGCATCAAAAACTGAAACCCGCCGAAATACAGCCCCTGCCTAACGGCATCTTTTTTGCCGAAGCCCTTCACGGAAACGCCGTTGGAAATAGACACCGCAAAGGCGTCCATGGCAAGGCTCACCGCAATCAAAAATATCACTCCGTAATCCAATCTTCTTTTCCCCTTCCTACAGCTCTTTTTAATAGTATAAGGTCCTGCCTGCCATGCTATTCCAATCCGTGCAAGCTTTCCATTTTTGCCATGCCGTTTATTTTCTCCGTCCGTTTTCATTACATTTCATTGGTACTTGTTCCATGATACCATGACCGACAAAGAAGAACAACAAAAAAGAACCTAATTTTAGGCTCTTTTTCAAACGATATGTCACTGCCGAGGCAGTATTTTATAGACCTTTGCCTTATAAAATGCTCCGCCCACAACAAAAAATACAATGATTCCGGCAATGCCCTGTATGGTATTTTCCGGCACAGACATAGCCGCCACGGCAAAGCTGCTTTTCAATATGCCGCCGCCGATAAAATATCCCAATACCATCCAGACTGTACCGACAAAAGAGGCAAGAGCAGTGCGGAATGTAAAAAATTTACCACTTTGGGGTGCATCCGCTATTTTTCCGACCAGAAAGCCCATGAGCCCTTTGATGAGCAATGTAAAGGGAGACCAATGGGCATAGCCGCCCAGCAAATCCGCCAATGCACTGCCAATCCCCCCTGCCATCATGCCACGTTTCGTGCCAAAAAAAACGGCAATCAACAATATCATGCTATCTCCCAGATGGATATAGCCATGGGTGGCGGAAACGGGAATCCGAAACATCATGGTAAATGCAGTTACCAATGCGATGAGCAGGCTTTGTATGCAAAGCTCCTTTGTTGTCATTTTCATAAGGCGTCCTCTTTTCTCATGGGTATTCTCTGCTCACAGCATAGCACAGCATTCTTCCGCTTTCCATCATTCTCCTATCTGAAATTAAAAATGTACCGATACAATTCTTGTATTGTATGGGTACGCCTTCAGGAAAGCTCCTCTTGCAGCCGTTAATCCATCTGTGCCGCAAATTCCTTTGTCATATCGCCCCTTCTTCTTCCCGATTAGCCCAAAGGCGGCAGATACATCAGATACGGTGCTGTCAAAATCGCCATGCCCAAGGCAATTTTTTTCTTCTGCCCTTCCTCCAAATCTATCTTTTTTAATACCCATTTTCTCTGGAACAGATAAATCAACGCCGCCGCCAACACGACCCCCGCCGTGATGAACAAAAACGCCCCCACGCTCCCGACAGGCGCATACAGGGAAAAGGGGAAATCTATCAGCGAATACGCGGCAATCAACACGGCAGATGCCAAAATATCCGCCAAAAACCCCAAGCCCCATGTTCGCCAAATCATTTTTGCATAAAGCCGCTTTTTTTCCGGCAGTTTCAACAAAGCAAACAGCAAAAACAGCATCAGACTGTCCACCGCAAAATTGGCAGACAGCAATATGGGTAGAAAAAAGGGAAACACCAATCCCCAAAAATAAATCCCCCACATGGGGAAAATCAGATTATACGCCGTAATACTCTTTTTCAAGCACACACCTCCTTAATAAATTGGTGTAATTTTATACTTTTCTCCATGGCTCGTCAAGTGCAGCTTTACACTTTTTATGGATAGAAATAGGGCGATTGCTTCTCCGCAATCGCCCTGCTGTATTCCTTTTTTATCCTTTGATGCCGGAAACCCAGCCGTCTTTATTGAAGGTCAGCTCCACCTTTTTGTCGCGAGCCTTATCATTCAGTGTGGCAAGGGTCGCACCGCTGACATTGCACTGAGGCTTGGAAATAGAATCAAACGTGAATTTTTTGCCGTTGCTTGTTATAATACGCACAACGTGCTTACTATCATCATATTCCGTCAACGTACCTGTTGCTTTTTTTACATAAACGTCAATGCTGCTCACTCTTTCCCTTTCATCCAGAGCGGCTTCGACATAAACCGTTACATCGTTGTCTTCAATCAAATCCTGCAACACGTCCAAAGAGGTGCTCTGTCCGCTGTGGTTTTTCACCTCAATGGTTTTACGGTCCAGCCAACGGAAAGTATCCGTACTGCCTTCCACCTGCAATCCGTTATATGCGGAAACAGCCGTTCCTTTCACTCGTTTTACGCCATCAGAGTAAGCACTGCCCGTTACGGTAATTTTATTCACCAAACCGTCATTATTGAAACCCAGTTCCAATTTGGAGCCGACATAGCCAATACCTGCCACATCATCCAGTGTAAAGTTATCGCTGCTGTTAGTCAGCTTGGGGGTTTTTAATGTATTCAACTTAAACTTATTGCCCTTTGCCGTTTCAATGGTGATAATTTTATCATCTTGATCATACTCTACCAGCTTACCTACCGCTTTCGTCAATCTTGCATTGATTTTAGCTGCATTATTATTACCGTCTGCCGTAATTTCCGCATACAGCTCTACATCGGCGTCATTGGCCATTTTTTCAAATACGGTCAAAGAACTGGTTGCCGCACTGGTAATCACCAGCGGATTGCGTACCGTTACACCGTTGGCATTATCCCCTGTAATCCATTCATCATCTCCGGAGGAGTCATAGGCCGCGTTATACTGCTTCAGCATGGTATAGGTATTGGCAGAGGTCTTGAACTTCAGCACACCGCCGGTAATGGAATCCACAGTACCTTTGCGCTCCGTATGACTGCTGTTATCTTTCCATGCACTCTTTCTGGTGGAAAGCTCTACGCCGGTGATTTTGCCGCCCTTATTGAATTCCAAACGGCAATAAACAGTATTATCGTCCACATAGTTTTCCGCCGCACTAAATTTTACATCGGTAAATTCTTTGTCCTCGTCATCCCATTTATAAAATGCAATATTTTTTATGGAATTCTCAGAATCAAAACGATATGTACTTTCCTGACCGCCATATTTTACCACAAGTTTGGATTCTGAAAAGCCGACCACCTCATAAGTTTTGTTCTGCCCGCCGCTGCTGTTGCCCTCAAAACTATCCTCGGAAAAAATGACTTTTATGGCTTCATTCTTCTGGTTCAGCGTTACCTTCACATATGTAGTACCTGCCTTTGACAGTTGAATCAGATTGGATAGGCTTTCCTTTTTCTCCCCGATATAGTATTCACAGCCGGGGGCGAAAGCCAGATCTTTTTTCGCACTCGTACCACCGGCCTTAAAGCTGATACGGCTACTGTTGATTCCTTCTACTATGCCGGTGGTGGTATATTCATTGGTAAATGTCACATGTATCTCCGTTGCATAAAAAACGTCCTCTTTGTTCTCTCTGCGCATCTCCGTCATCAATCCGGCATAAGCATGGACATCAAGGTGCTTATCCAATTCCTCTTTCAAAGACCTACGGGCCACTTTCACGCCTTCCACATAGCAAACACAGTTGCTATCCATTATATATTTATCTAATTCGCCGGTGTTTTCATTTTCCAACGTAACGGTATTATCCTTGATAGAATCAATATATCCCGTAATATCATACTTCGCCTGCGCCGGCATTGCATCCAGCACATAAATTTCCAATAATGCTCCTGCGTTTCGCACAAAACGGATTTTATCGCCCTTTGAAATGCGGCTTAATGCCAGTTCCTGCTTTGTATCGCCGGCATATACCTTTACCTTATCCGGTGAAGCATGGAAGCCATCTACGGTGCCGTCTTCCATTTCCATTTCGATATAGTAATAAGTGCCTGCATTATTGGTAATGCTCTTCACCGTTGCACTATTGCCAATGCCTTGGGTCAATACTTCATAAGTTTTATTCAGCAAAACCGCCATTTCCGCACGGTTGATATTGCTTTTGGGGCGGAACTGATTGGTATTATCCCCATTGACAATGCCCAACCGTTTCAATAAATCCACCAAAGGCATGGCATCGGCAGAAATCTGCCAATAATCCGCAAACTGTGCCGCAGAAGCAGATTTTCCGTCCACATCATACCGCACCGCCATGGCATTGCCGAACAGTTTGGCCACGTCCTCTCTGGTGGCAGGATTGGATTTTCCCGGCCCACTCATGAATTTTGCCAAATCTGCCGCAGAAATGATATTTTTACTTAAGCCATAGGCCACAGCAGACTGGGCCCATGCAGGGATATGGTATGTAGTCATAAAGGCCGTATAACGATATGCCTCCGCCGCGTCTAAAGCCGTTCCGGCTCCCGTCACCAAGAGCATTTTATAAACCATTTGCATGGCTTCGCAATAAGTCACGTTATTGCGGGCACGGAAAGTACCATCCTCATAGCCGCTGAACAGACCTTTATCCGCCACGCTGTTGATGACCTCAGCCGCACCTGCCCAAGGTACATCATGAATATCCTTAAAATTCGCCCCATAGCCCGTCACACCAAAACAGGAAGATGCCATGACTGCCGCCAGAAGCAATGCAAATTTGCGTTTCATTTCACTTGACCTCCTTAATGTAAAAAAACGTTTTCTTACTTTCCATTCTATTCTATCTCTTTTATCATTTTCTAAGTTTACCACATTTCTCCCCTTCTGACTAGTCCTTACATCTTAAGGATTTCTTGAGATTTTTTACCAAAAAATAAGCGGGCAAGCTCTCAGCCTGCCCGCCTGCGTTCCATTTCCTCGATTAACGCCACAATACGCCCATTGGTAGTGATGGAGGTGCTGTGGGTATATGCATCGGCTTCCTTTGCCGCCGCTTCCGCCTCCCGCCGCACCCGACTTAAGGCTCCGTCCTCCGTATCGTCTTTCACCCGCAGCCCGATAATGGCCGTATGTCCCTCTACCACAACGGCACTGCCGGAAATCTCCTCTATCTGCTTAAGCCGCCGCTTGATGGCCGCCGCCCGCTCCTCCTGACTTTTATCCCCGATGATATCACTGTATTTCACAAAATGCAGGTGGGAAAGATTATCCTCCGTCACCTCCGCTTTGCACCCCGTTGCCAAAAACACTGCCGCCACAATGAAAATCGCCCTTTTTTTCATACCATTCTGCCTCCTTTGGGTTTAGTATCCCTATTTGCCGTCTTTTTATGAGAAAGAAATTCCCCCAAAGACTTTTATAAAAAAATTCTGTTTTTATTTCCCCTGTCGGTGTATACTGATGGAAAAAGGAGGTCTGTCCTATGGAAGAAAGCAGACATACACGGGTCCCTTTGGACGAAATCACACCGTCCCCGGAAAAGGGGGTTTATGTCACACAGGAAGAACTGAAAAAATACGTCACCGCCGCTGTGGGCATGGTGCTGCTGCTTTTCCTATCGCTGTTTGCAGGTCGAAAGGACTGAGCTTTGCCTTGCCAAGGGCGGTTCTTTTCAGTATAATGATTTTCGGAAGCAACGTGGGGCGGGAAACATCAGACCAAAGCACCACAGCGGATAATAGAAAAAAAACAGGTTTTCTGTTCGGAGAAAAGAAACAGATGCAGAAAGGAAGAATACTACATGAAACTTGGTATCGTAGGTCTGCCTAATGTGGGCAAAAGTACCTTATTCAATTCTATGACACTGGGCAAGGCAGAAGCGGCAAACTATCCCTTCTGCACCATCGACCCTAACGTAGGCGTGGTTGCCGTGCCCGATGAACGGCTGGCCAAGCTGACGGCGATGTATGACTCCGCAAAAACAACGCCTGCCGTTATTGAATTTGTGGATATTGCCGGATTGGTACGGGGTGCCAGCAAGGGCGAAGGTCTGGGCAATAAATTCCTCTCCCATATTCGGGAGGTGGACGCCATTGTTCATGTGGTACGCTGTTTTGAGGATACCAATGTGGTGCATGTGGACGGCTCTATCGACCCCATTCGGGATATTGAAACCATCAATCTGGAATTGGTGTTTTCCGATTTGGAAATTTTGGAGCGGCGTATTGCCAAAACCGTGAAAATGGCAAAGGCGGACAAATCCCTTCAGCATGAACTGGATATTCTGCAAAAAATAAAAGCCGCACTGGAACAAGGGACACCTGCCAGAGCAGTAGAATTTGACACCCCCGAGGACAAGGCGTTTATGGAAACCCTGACCCTTCTGACGGCAAAGCCGGTTCTCTATGCCGCTAACGTGACGGAAGAGGATTTGGCAGACGATGGCGCCTCCAATGATTTTGTGGCACGGGTACGGGTATATGCCTTAGGCGAAGGCAGTGAGGTTTTCGTGCTTTGCGCCAAAATCGAGGAAGAAATCTCTGATTTGGACGAGGCGGATAAAAAGGAATTCCTTGCAGAACTGGGTGTAGAGGGCAGCGGTCTGGACAGACTGATTGCCGCCAGCTATAAACTCTTGGGACTCATCAGCTATTTGACGGCGGGCCCCCAGGAATCCAGAGCATGGACGATTACAAAGGGAACAAAGGCGCCGCAGGCGGCAGGAAAAATACACAGCGATTTTGAACGGGGCTTTATCCGTGCAGAGGTGGTGGCCTATGACGACCTGATGCGTCTGGGCTCCTATAACGCCGCAAAAGAGCAGGGCTTGGTTCGCTCCGAAGGGAAGGAATATGTAGTCAAGGACGGGGACGTCATTTTATTCCGATTTAATGTATAAAACAAAAAAAGGTATTCTCGGCAAAGGCAACAACCCTAGTCTGCATGGATTTTCATGAAGAGAACACCGGTCATATCAATGCAGAAACAAAAACCGACCTCCCACAACGTGAGAGGTCGGTTTTATCATTTTTTATTCAAAATCCGTTTCGCCCTTTACAATTTTTTGCACCAACTCAAATTCTTCCACAACTTCCTGCTTTGGTGCTTTTGCAAGCAGGCTGACAATGACATTTGCCGCCAATGCCAACAGGAAGGCAGGCAACAATTCATAAATATCCCATACGCCGCCCATAGGCCGCACCAGATACTTCCAGATAAACACCATACCGCCGCCGACAATCATACCCGCCAGCGCACCCTGCATATTGGAACGCTTCCAGAACAATGCCATCAGCACCACGGGACCAAAAGCCGCACCAAAGCCCGCCCATGCAAAAGAAACGATGGCAAAAACGGAGCTATTAGGGTCTCTGGCGATAAACACCGCCAGCACGGAAATCAGCACAACGGAAATTCTTGCTATGGTCATAGCTTTCTTTTCGGAAAGATTTACCCGAAAAACGCCACGCACCAGATTATGAGCCACACTGGAAGATGCCGCCAAAAGCTGGGAATCCGCCGTAGACATGGTGGACGCCAGAATACCCGCCAAAATCATACCGGCGATAATCGCAGCAAAAGCACTATGCTGACTCAGCAGGTCTGCAAATCGCACAATGATGGTTTCCGATGCAGAACCCTCTAATGTGGCAACGGCACCTGCCTTAGAAGCCCCATTGCCGATGATGCCGATAAAAATAGCCACAAACATCGCCAGAAATACCCAGCTTGTAGCAATTCTTCTGGAAAGGGTCAATTTTTCTTTATCCTCAATTGCCATAAAGCGCAGCAGCACATGGGGCATACCAAAATAACCAAGACCCCACGCCATAACGGAGCAAATCGTCAGCAGGCTATACTGCACCGCTGTACCGTCCGCCACGTTATGAATCGCCGTCATGCTGACATAGCCTGCCATGCTCCGGGCATTTTCCGCCACTGCACCCATACCGCCGGCAACACTGATGCCAAAGCAAACAACGACAATCAATGCAGCACTCATGATGATGCTCTGTATCAAATCCGTAGTGCTTGCCGCCAAAAAGCCGCCCGTTGCAGTGTATGCCACAATGACAATGGCACTAATCACCATGGCCGGCAGGTATTCCACTCCAAACAGACTGCTGAAAAGCTTGCCGCAAGCCGCAAAGCCGGAAGCCGTATAGGGAATGAAGAATACAATAATGATAATTGCCGCAATACACATCAAAATATTTTTCTCATCACGATAACGCAGAGAAAAGAAATCCGGAAGCGTAATGGCTTTTGTAATATGGGAATACACACGGATTTTCTTCGCCACAATCAGCCAGTTGATATATGTACCCACGCCCAGACCGATGGCCGTCCATGCCGCATCAGCCACACCGGTCAGATATGCCACGCCGGGCAGACCCATCAACAGCCAGCCGCTCATATCGGAGGCCTCCGCACTCATCGCCGTAACGAAGGGCCCCAGCTTTCTGCCGCCCAAGTAAAAATCTCCTGTATTCTCGTTCTTTTTCGACCAATAAATCCCGATTCCCACCATACCGCATAAATACACGGCAATGGTAATCATAATCAAAATTTGTGTTGCACCCATGTTCTCTCACCTTTCTTTATTTTTTCGGCAGAATTCGCTCTGCCCTTCTCAATGCCTTTGAGTATAACACAACTTTTATTAGAACGAAATACAGAATAAAGTACAGACTATTTTCTATACTTTTATAATAAAAAACAGTCTTTTTTGTTTATAATTCAACAAATCAAGACTGTACTTTTTTTCATATTTATATTTAGTCAAAAAATATTCTTTTTATTTTTCTTCTTTTTTTGCGCGGAAGCTGCCCAGAAATACCGGCATCATTTCCTTGGCATACTGGCAAAGGGAGTATTCCCCATTGCAGATACACCAATCATAAATCAACGCCCGCTCACACAGGGCATAGGCCTTCACAATCTCATTGACGGAAACATCTTCCCGCAATTCCCCCTTTTTCTGCCCCTCCGCTACAATCTGACGCAGCAGCTTATAATAAACCCGATTATGGTCCAGCAAATGCTTTTCCCCCGACGTAATCAGCTGAGAGGAGTAGAGCCGTGCCGTCAAATCCAGAGAAATGCTGTTATCAATCATCAAAAACATCTCCCGATTCAAATACATCAGCTGTTCAAAGCTATCCATATCCGGCTCTAATGTAGGAATCAATTCCTGATATTTATCGTCAAACAAATCGGACAAGGAGCTCAAAAGTGCATCCTTCCCGCTGAAATAATGATAGAAGGAGCCCTTAGAGGTGCCCGATTCCTCCACGATTTCCTCTATGGTGGTATCGTCATAGCCGTTTTCATAAAACAGCTTCCATGCCGCCGCTACAATACGGCTTTTCGTATTACGGGTATTTTTTTTCGCCATGCTCCCCCTCCTTTCAGACCTTCTTCCATTTCAGGCTAATCAAATCATGCTCCCGAATGGCCTTTACCAGCCGTGCGGAAAAATCCGCCGCCATAATATCCCGAGAATCCAACAGCTCCAGCCCCAATTCCTTGGCACGGGCATAGGTCCCTGTGTTTTCCTTTTTTTCATTGCTAAATGTCACAATTACGCCCTTGGAAAACCAGCCGCCCAGCCGCTTTTTGGCAATCAACAGCTCATTCAGGGCTGCCGTATCCGCATCTCTGAGTTTACAGGAAATAAACACCGGCAGGGAATCATCCATCAAAATCACATCGATTTCATTGCCGCCTACCTTCAGTCCATCATAGGCGTCCCAATCAATCATCGTACCCAGTTTCACATCTTGAAATACGCCGCTGCCGGCCGCCGCAATATAGACATACAATTCCAGCCAAACGCCATAACTGATGCAATACTGCTTATCCTCTATACTGCAAAAGGAAAACCGCACCCATGTATCGTCCATCACCAGATTTTTCAGAAAGCCCAACCGCTGGAACTCTTTCAAAATCTCCCTATCCGGCGTAACGGGCTTGCCATTTTTCATATGAATATGCCGCCGACTTTCCATATAAAGCTCGTGGGGCAGACTCCTGGACGCCACCGTCTGAAAATAGCTGCAAGTGGTTTTCCATTGGGGCAAATGGGCAAACAAATACCGCGCCATATCCCCAATGGCTTCATACCGCTGTGGTGCAGGCGGGCGATGGGATTCTCCCATAAAACACGCTCCCTTGGCATCGATAAAATCCTCCAGAGTCAATGTTGCCGTTTCCGCTACCACATCATCGGTTTCTATATTATGAATACAATTATGTACCAAATCCGTATGGAGCATCAAAATATCGGCTTCTCTGCCCGCTTTATAGCCACCAATCATCATCAGCTCACTGCCGCCGGTCAAATCCAGCATACAATTCTCTGCACCATGCAGCAGAATGACCCGTTCCGTCGCCCTGCGTATTTTCTCCACAGAAAGAATATCCACCGGATAATGTTCCAGCTGTATCTGCGGATTATGCTTCTCAAAACAGGTTCGCAGACTGCGGAACACCAGCATATCCTGCATACCGCTGTCATGGAGATAAACCACCTTATCGGGCTTCAGCGTCAGGGGTGCCACAATATTTTTCAGCACGTCCTTATCGTAATATTCAATCAAAACCCTCATGAGTATCCTCTTTTCGGTTATTCCTCTACCACTGTTTCTTCCTCGAATTTCACGGTTTCTGCCGTTTCCTTACTGTTTCTGCCGCTGAAAACAGCACCAAAATTCAGCTTATTGACCACGCCCGGCGCCATATCAATCAGCTTGCTGACTGCATCTTGATTTTTTACGTTAATCAGCTGCACCCCGCCCTGCTGAATGACCAATACGGCGGAAGGCGTGATTTTTGCCCCCATACCACCGCCGGCATTGACGTTTTCCTTGGCTCCGGCGCCCACGCCTACGGCCACGTCAATCAATGGCAAAAGGGTAATATCCCCAATGACAATGGCATCGCCCACCACCGTTTTGGTGGAAACCAAATCCTCTACCTTATGGAACAATACATCAACAGAAGCATTAAAATCCTTTCCCATTTCTTCACCTGCGCCTTTCTTTTATTCTTTTTATTCTTTCGCCTTTTTTCTTTCTTTCCACAACTTCACGAGCAGCCGCCGCACAGGCCTTGTCAGCACAAACGCCAGCACCGCCCACAGCAGGTAGCCCAACACAATTTTCCCTTTGATACGGATTTCCAAATCCTCCAGTGTGGGCTTCGTAAAATCCCCTTTTATCTGTATATCATTGCCGAACTTCGCCGTCAGCATGGCCGCCAACGCCAGAATATACCCCGTCGTCGCCGGATCGCCGGTGCCAACGGTGCCTTTGAGAAATAAATTCCCCGGCAATATCCCTTTTACCAGCCGTTTCAACAGTTTTTTCAGCGCCGCAAATATGGCGCCTTTCTCCTCTATGGCCCATATCTTCCTGAGGACGGGCAGTATCTTTCCTTTTTCGCCCTCCGGCGGCGTTTCTCCCGTAAAAAAGGCCTCCTCTTCCGAAAACAAAGGCTCCTCCGGCGGGCTTTCCTCTATCTCCGACAGCTTCACCCGCCGCATGGTTTTAGGCTGTCTTACGGTTTTTGCCGGTTCTTCCGTTTTTTGCGCCAAAGGTCGGGGTTCCGGCTGCTTCGGCGGCGGCTCCGGCTTTTGGGGTTCTATATTTTCCGCTGCAAAAATAGGCTGAGGCTCTTCCGTTTGGGGCTGTTTTTTGGGTCTGCGTTTCTTTTTCTCCTTCGGCTCACCGCCCAACAGCGTAAACCACAGCACCTTCAGCTTCATTTGCAGGTCATCTGCCTTTGTATAGCTGCCCTCACAGCGAACTGCGCCAAAGAGCCAAGACACAGCAAAAGAACCACTGATTTCCTCCTCTTTTTCCCCAGCCAGCCGATACCGCAGGGGCGAAAGCAACACCACCAAGGTCAACAGCAAAAGCAGTAAAAGTAAAACCAGCAGTACTATGCCAATCCATTTACATACGCCCAGCAAAAACAGTAACACTTTCATAACATTCCTCTATTCTGCGCCCTTTTCAAAAACCCCGCCAAAAACCATATGGCAAGGGAAGCCGCCAGAAATACCCCTGTAATGAAAAAGGCAGTATCCCGAAAAAACCCCTCCGGCACAATATTGATGAGCCGATCGGTCTTGGGATTGAGCAGCCAATCCTCATTATCAAAAAACAGCAGATGAAACCATATAAAGTACCGCTTAAAATTCATGGAAAGCAAAAGAGCCAACACCCCTCCTGCCGCCACAAACAGCCCAATGCCCCATTGCATTGTCTGAAACAGCAGTCTGCCCTGTCTTTTCAGCAGAAGAACCGCCGACAAAACCACAGCCAAGCCTACCCCCGCCAGCCGCAGCCTTTGGGCGCCGACAAAAAGCTCCTGCACATCTGCCATGTGCCGCTTTTCCTTTTCATTGAAAAATTCCCGCACTTTGCCGTCAACGGTCGCCTTAACCACCAAATCCTCCCGTTCATTCCGCAGGTACTCCAGCATTTCATCGGTTACATACAGCAGGTCGTCCATTTCCATATGCACCTGCCCTAAAACGCCGTATTTCTGATACTCTTTTTCAAAATAATCCTCTTGGAAATAGACCACAGCCTCCGCCGAAGTAATCAAAACCACAAGCATCAAGCAAAATGCCGCCATCAGGCCTATTCCACCATACAGCCATTTCATCATTTTGCACTCCGTATTATTTTTATAAAATCAGTTGGGCGGGATCCCCGGGGTTTCTGCCCTGTTTCGCCGCCTCCTCCGCCATATAAATCAGCAGGTCAATGGCTTCGGCTCGACCCATGGCAATGCCCACGATTTTACCCCGCCGTTTCTGATTTCGCTCCAAAAACAGTTCTCTGGAGGACAATATCTCCAGCCTGTTTTTATCCGCAAAAAGGACGATGCAGTACAACCGCAAAACAGGGATATTGCGGCGCAGGCTATAAACCACTGTTTCCAGATTCGTCACATTTCCGGCTACAAACAAATTATCAATGAGTTCCATCTGCCATCTGCCTCCTTCGTCCTTTTTCATTTTTTACCAACTTTCGCCGTGCGTATTCGCAGGCTTCCGCCTGCTCATCACGGGCTTTCGCCCTATGGACAGACGTTCCATCTGCACTCACGGCTTTCCCATGGTCTTTCTTTCCATTTCTCGCCTTTCGCCGTGCGTATTCGCAGGCTCCGCCCTATGGACGGACGTTCCATCTGCACTCACGGCTTTCCCATGGTCTTTCTTTCCATTTCTCGCCTTTCGCCGTGCGTATTCGCAGGCTTCTGCCTGCTCATCACGGGCTTTCGCCCTATGGGCAGATATGCGTAAACAGAC
>JAFWWO010000024.1 GCA_017523325.1 Anaerotignum sp.
ACGATGACGATGACGATGACGATGACAGAAACCCTAATGCAGCGTGGATGACAGAGATACCCGAAGGGGATTTCAGGCGAGGCGGTTTTCGGGTGGATGCCAAAAGGGAAAACGGCGGCGGAGTTACAGAGTATATTCTGAAGAATAGATATAACCAGCAATTTATGCTGATTTCCGACGATTGCATCACGGAAACGGGTGTGTATCAAATTCAAGCTTTCCGAATGATAGAACGCAGCGGAGATTTGCTCCGAAACTTTATTATGAAGTTGGCTATTGTGGATTTAATGGGCATTTTCTGTGCGTTTTTGATTGGTGCATCTATCAGTAAGAGAATATTACAGCCTGTTGAGGCCATTCGCTCTGCGGCAGAACGAATTACCATTGAGGACTTAAGTCAAAGAATTTCTACCGAGGGCCCTGATGATGAAATGAAGGAGCTGACCATTACCTTCAACTCCATGATAGATCGATTGGAGCGGGCGTTTCAGCGGCAAAATCAGTTTATTTCTGATGCCTCCCATGAACTGCGGACACCCATCGCCGTCATACAAGGCTATGCCAACCTCATCAATCGCTGGGGCAAAAGTGACCCGGCGGTATTACAGGAGTCCATTGATTCTATTTTGACGGAAACAGAGCACATGAGTGCATTGATTGGGCAGCTGCTTTTTTTGGCAAAAGGTGCCCAGTACAAAGCCAGCGCCAAAATGGCAGAGGTTTCATTAAACGAGGTGGCGGCAGAGTTTGTCAGAGAACTGCAAGTGGTAGAAGAAAAACGGAATATTGTTTTTTTGGAAGAGGCTCGTGTGCATATCTTTGCCGATTATGCCCTCATCAAGCAGCTTTTGTGGATACATGGGGAAAATGCCCTGAAATATACCGAGGACGACGGAGAGATTACCGTAAGGGTGTGGAAGGACAAGAAATACGGCTATGTTTCCGTGCGGGACAATGGTATCGGTATCGCACCGGAGGATATACCGAAGATTTTTGACCGGTTTTATCGCGTGGACCAATCCCGTAATAAAAAAATATCCGGAACAGGACTGGGATTATCCATTGCCCGTTGGATTATTGACTGCCATAAGGGCGAAATGCAGGTGGAAAGTAAGCTTGGAGAGGGTACGGTTTTCATAAATCGGTTCCCGCTGTTTTCACCGGAGGAAAAGCCCGATGGGAAGAAAACGGCAAAATCCGAGATGAACCATAAAACTTAAATGAAATTTAAGATTTGCAAATATTGCAAATTATGTAGAATTTGGCTATACTAAATCCGAAGGGAATATCCTCTTTTCCGAGGGGTTCCGGAGGAAGATTGTAAGATGAAAAAAGGAGGCGGATTTGTATGAAAAAAGTACTTGCGGCGGTGTTGTCCGGTTTGCTGTGCGTGACGGCGTTCACGGGCTGCTCTGCTACGGAATTGTCCTGTTTGAAAATGAGTAAGGAAATCATGGATACCATGAAAACCTGCAAGGTATCGGGACAGATACAGATGGATATGGATTTTGACAGCCTGGCGGCCTTTAGTTCTGAATTGTCGGGAATGGAAATTTCGGCAGAGGAGCTTGGCGTGACAGGGAAGAAATCCGCAAAGCTGGACTATGTTTCCCGCATGGATATGACAAATATGGCCTTTGATATGGATATGGATTTGACTTATGACGGAAAGAAATATGAGCTGGGCGATTTGTATTATGGCTTGACAGATGGCGTGTATATCTCCGGAGAAACAATTTTGGGCGTATATCAGCTGGCGATGGACGTTGCAAAACCGAATGAGGACAGCTATCTTTTGCAGGAAGGTTTTGCTAAGGATTTGAAGACCGTACTGAATCAGCATAAATATATCCAAATTGTGGATATGGAGGAAATGGGCGTCTCCCAAGAAGAACTGGAGGCTGTTTTGCCGACGGATTATCAGGGCATTTATGATGCGGCCTTCCGTTTCTACGAGGACGTATTTAAGGGCTTCCAGACCGATATGGTAAAAGAGGTTTCCGGCGGTTATCAAATTCAAACAGACGGTAAGGCTGCGGCGCAGATGCTGGTGAGTATGCTGGATTTCATTGCCCAAAATCCGGATCAGGTATTTGATGCAACAGAAGTGTATCTGACGGAAGTTGTAAAACAGATGAACGACGAGGAAGCCTTGGAGGAAATCCAAGAACTTATGGTGATGATAAAAGAAGAAAAGCAGAGTTTTATATCCACCGTATATTATTTGAAAGCGACACTGGAATCTGCTTTGCAGGACGATGCTGTGAGCAAAACCTTAGATAGCCTGCATTATGTGACTACGATGAAGAAAAACGGCGATAAATTCGTTTCCGATTCGGTCTTTGATGTTACCTACAAGGGTCAAAAGGTGCTGAAAATTACTGAGAAATCCACTACGGAAAAGATGAGCGTCAACATGAGTGCCCCCAAAAACAGCGTTTCTATGGATACGCTGATGGAGAATGTGTCTGCATTGATTCACAAATACAATCCCGTGACCGGCGTGGAAATGAGCTGGGGCTGGGGTGATGATAACACAGAAGCTATGCTGCTTGCAGAAAGGGCAGAGGAGGTTCCTTTTGGTTTCATGGAGGATCATGCATGGGTTGATATGCAGATTAAGGATGGTCGTGCTTATTTGCCTTTGCGTCTGATTTGCAATACATTAGGTGAGCCTGTTACATGGAATAATGCTGAAAAAACAGCGTATGTCATCGTAGATGGCAAAAACGTACCCATGAAAGGTTTACTCCAAGATGGCAGAACATTCGTGGCAGTGAGAGATTTTGAAAAGCTGGGCTATACCGTTAGCTATGTGAACGAGGACGGTATCAAAACAGCAACAATTGCAAGATAACAGAGTTATAAAAAGGGCTTCGGTGCATGGCATCGGAGCCTTTTTTGCGGAAAAATTTGACAGAAAAGAAAAGCTTTGCTATGATACTGCACAAATAAGTTAGCTAAAACTAACCAATGAGGAAAAGTGTAGAAACGGAGGAAGAACGTATGGCAGAAAAAATAAAATTGGAAAAAAATACGGTATCGGAAACATTGGTTCTGCCTCTTTGGGGGAGGGCCTGCTGTGCCAAGAAATATCCGGATATTTTTCCGGACGAGGAAGCGGAAAAGATGGTTGCTGCACTGGATTATGATTTTAGCGGCTTAAACTATAAAGAGTTTGTAATGATGACATGGGCGTTGCGCAAAAAGATGCTTTGCGACAGGGCGAAAGAATACTTAAAAACTTATCCGAAAGCTACGATTATCAATTTGGGATGCGGTGTAGACAGCTGCTTTTCGTATGTGGATAACGGAAAGTGCCATGTGATCAATTTAGATTTGCCGGAAGTGATAGCGGTTAGAGAAATGTGGATGGATTGTGCGGAAAGAGAAAAAAATGTGGCGGCAGATGCATTTGACCTTTCCTGGTGCGAGGAGATAGAAACGGCTTTGAAAGATGGGGTTTTCATCATCAGCGGCGGCGTTTTTATGTATTTTGAAGCAGAAAAATTGCAGAATTTTTTTGCGGAACTGGCAGAACGATTCCCCGGCGGCGGAATTTGCTTTGATGCGGAAAATTCCAAAGGGGTGGAAAAATCCAATCGTGTTTTGGAAAAAAGCGGAAATAGAGGAGCCAAAATCTTGTTTGCCGTAGATGATGCAGAGGATACCTTCCGCAGCTGGTCATCACATTTTGGAGAAATTTTGGCGTTTGACAGATTGCCGACAGATGTGGCAAAAGAAAAATCCCTTCCATTATTGACGAAAATCATTTTGGGAATGGGTTTCAAAATGGGAATGATAAAATTTGTGGAAATTCATTTTCAAAAAGAATAAAAAGAAAAAAACATAAAAATAGCCCGCAAACGCCGAGATTTTTTGGTGTTTGCAGGCTATTTTATTTTGTTTGTGTTTTCAAATTTTCCCAGAAGGCATAAGGAATTTTCAAATTTCCTTTGCCAACGCCCAGCTGAATATCCGGCTTATTTTCGCCGTGAAAATCACTGCCGCCGGAGGGGAGCAGGGTGTATTTTTTCGCCAGTTTTTCTATCATTTTTGTCTGGGCGGGGGTATATGTGGAATACAGACATTCTATGCCGCCCAATCCCAGAGGGAGCAATTCTTCGCAAAGCTCCTCCAACTGCTCCTCAGAGCAGGAATAGAGCGTAGGGTGTGCTAAAACAGCAACGCCCCCTGCTTCTTTAATGGTTTGGATACAAAGGGCAGGGGAAAGGATTTCCCGTGGGATATATCCCGGCAGACCGGGAGAGATATAACGGGAAAAGGCCTCCGCTCTGCTTTTGACAAAGCCTTTTTGCAACAGTACATTGGCAAAATGGGCACGGGTGATGATTTCTCCGCCGGCATTTTTTGCCACTTCCTCATAGGAAAGAGGCAGACCGATGGCAGTCAGCTTTTCTGCCATTTTATGGTTTCGTAAATCCCGACTTCGCCGCAGGGCTGCCATCCGTTCTGTCAGCTTAGGGGCGGAGGGATTGATGCCCAGTCCTAAAATATGGATTTCGGGGCGATGATAGTGTTCCCAAAGAGCGGCAAATTCAATGCCGGCAATGGTTTCCATGCCGTGCTTTTTCCCTGCCGAAAGAAATAGTTCCAGTCCGTCAATGGTATCATGGTCTGTCAGGGCGAGGGCGGAAAGCCCCTGTTTTTTTGCCAGTATCACCAGTCCTTCGGGGGAGAATGTCCCGTCGGAGTAATAGGAATGGCTGTGCAGGTCAATTAGGCGTGTGTCATTCATGGTGCTTCCTCCTTATCTTTGGCAAAAATACCTTCTTGCTTTCAGTGTAGCATATTTATAGGAAAAGTCCCATAGAATAAAATCAAGACAAGGGATTTTAGGAGTGGATTTTTTGAAGCAAGGGAAAAAGGAAGGGAAAAAAGAAGGGAAACGAAAAACAATGAAAGTCCGCAACAGAGGGGAGCAAAACGTATTTGAGGACAATACGGCCATCTGCTTTATCAGAGGCATGGCCATTGCCTACGCCATTACCTGTATTATTTTTATCGGTTTTGGCATTTTGCTGACCTACACCGATATTTCAGAGGATATGCTGCCGGTGGTTTCCTTAGGCTGCACTGCCATTTCTGCGGCGGTGGCGGGACATGACTGGGCGGCGTGCAGAAAAAGCAAAGGACTGATATGGGGTATTGTGGCAGGAGGCGCATATACGGTATTGCTGTTTTTGATCACAAGCCTTGCCGGAAGCGGTATTCAACTGGAGCTTTCCGGCCTGATGACAGCCATTGTAGCACTGGCGGGAGGAGGAATTGGAGGAATTTTAGGTGTAAACCGAAAAAAATGAAAAACTGCTTTGCAAAACGTCAATTTTGTGCTATACTTATCGGCGTGAATGGTTTCTGCCGGAAAGAGTGCCCTCTTTCCTTTCACAGGCGGAAGCCGACGTTGCAAATGGATAAAAGGGGAATGAATCCTTCCATACAACGGTGGAAAGATTCCTCTTTTTTTTGCGCAAAATGCTTCAAAAAGCAGAGAATGATTTTTTAGGAGGAAGAGGATTATGAAGGTAAAGGGCAGATTGATGCTGCTGATTACGCTAATCGTGGCCGTTGGACTCAGTGCGCTTTCTTATTTAGGCGTAGGGGAGGACAAGCGCTTTAGTGCAGCCACCATCAAGCAGGGACTTGATTTGAGCGGTGGCGTGGATATTGTGTATGAAGCAGATCAGGCAACAGTAACAGATAGCGAAATGGCGGCTGCCATCTCTTTGCTTCAGGGGCGCTTGGACTGGAACGGCTGGACGGAAGCAGAAGTGGCAAGAGAAGGCGACAAACGTATCCGTGTGCAGATTCCCGGCGTGGAGGATGCAGAAGAAGCCATTCAGCAAATCGGGCAGACGGCACAGCTTTCCTTTGTGGACGAGGCGGGTAATGTGATACTGACCGGCGATATGGTAAAGGACGCTACAAAACAGGTTGGTGCAACCAGCCAGAACGGTGTTTCCGAGCCGTATGTTGCATTAGAATTTAACAGCGAAGGCAAAGAGCTGTTCGCACAGGCAACGGCTGCCAATATCGGTAAAGTGATTTATATTATCATGGACGAATCCGTTATCAGTGCGCCGACGGTTCAGGCGGCAATTACAGACGGCAATGCAATCATTACCGGACAGTTCAGCGGCGAAAGCGCAGAGGAACTGGCTTCCTTGATTCGTGCAGGTTCTCTGCCCTTTAATTTGAATGTAATCCAGATGAAAAACGTGGGTGCAAGATTGGGCGCAGATGCATTGTCCGCAGGGATTAAAG
This sequence comes from Anaerotignum sp., assembly GCA_017523325.1. Lineage (GTDB taxonomy): Bacteria > Bacillota > Clostridia > Lachnospirales > Anaerotignaceae > Anaerotignum_A. Next base: position 6,286 of record JAFWWO010000024.1, read on the forward strand.
CGGGTATCATCGGCATCATTCTGGTACTGATTTTTATGCTTTTTGCGTACAAGCTGCTGGGCTTTGCGGCAGACTGGGCATTGGTAATTTATATCGGTTTGGAATTGCTGGCGTTAAGCCTGTTCCGTGTGACACTGACCCTGCCGGGGATTGCCGGTATCGTGCTTTCCGTAGGTATGGCCGTAGATGCCAATGTCGTAATATTTGAAAGAATCAAAGAGGAGCTGGTGTTGGGCAAATCCTTGCGTTCTGCTATCAAGACCGGGTTCTCCAGAGCATTGCCTGCAATTTTGGACGGTAATGTGACTACATTGATTGCGGCAGTAGTATTGTTCTTCTTGGGCTCCGGTACGGTAAAAGGCTTTGCCACAACATTGATGATTGGTATTGTCATCTCCATGTTTACCGCTTTGGTTGTTACCAGAGTTATCGTAAAGGGACTGATGTATGCCGGTGTGAATAATCCCAAGTTGTACGGTTTGAGAACGAAGTAAGGAGGCGGAAGAAATGAAGATTATTGAAAATAGAAAGAAATTTTTTGCCGTCTCTCTCATTGTGATTTTAATTGGGTTTGCGGCAATGGCATTCAATGCCAACGCAGGCAGAGGCGCCTTAAACTGGGACGTAGAATTCACAGGCGGTACATCTATGTCCATTGATATGGGCGATGAATATGAGAATGGTGCTTTGGAAAAAATCATTCAGGACGTGACGGGTCAGAAAAGCCCTCAGGTACAGCAAATTGTAGGTTCCAATGAAGTTGCGATTAAATTGCAGTCCATTGACAGCCCTACCAGAGCAGAATTGATTGATGCAATTGTAAAAGCATACCCCAAGGCAGAGCTGAAAGAGGCAAACGATATTAGTGGTACCGTCAGCGGTGAAATGCAGGCGGCTGCCATCAAAGCTACCATTATTGCTTGTGTAGCGATGCTGATTTATATCTCCATTCGTTTCAGAGATGTTCGTGCCGGCGGCAGTGCCATTATTGCATTGATTCATGACGTGTTGGTGGTTCTGGCGGCCTATGCTTTGTTCCGGATTCCGGTAAATAATGCGTTTATCGCAGTATTGCTGACGATTTTAGGGTATTCCGTTAACTCGACCATCGTTATTTTCGACCGTATCCGTGAAAACAAAAATGCCTTCAGAAGAGGCCATGCGGCAGATAAAATCAATAAGAGCGTCAGCCAGACATTGGCACGTTCCATCAATACTTCTTTGACGACGTTATTTACCATTGGTGCGATTTATATTTTGGGCGTGCAGTCCATCAAGGAATTTTCCTTGCCTATGATTGTCGGTATCATTGCAGGGGCATATTCCTCCATCTGCATCTCCGGCTCAGTATGGTACACACTGTTGCCATCCATTGAGAAGGAAGCTAAGAAATAAAAACCATACCCCCATTGCAGCAGTGTGAAGCCACGGCAATGGGGGTATTTTTATGATTTGGGCTATTGCTTCTGCGGTTTTTGTGGTATGCTTAATTTAATGAAAAGATGAAGGTGACATACGATGAAACGCTGGCTTTTGAAGCGAACAAAAATCAATATTGAGGATATGGCCAAGGAGCTGGGCGTGCGGCAGGCAACGGCTTCAGTGCTGGCAAACAGAGGGCTGTGTGCCCGAAAAGATGCAGTGGCCTTTTTATATGGCGGGATGGATATTCTTGCCCATGCTCCTTTGATGAAGGACATGGAAAAGGGTGTAGAATTGATTGCAGATGCCATTGAAAAAGGGCAGAAAATTGCTATATACGGCGATTATGATGTGGACGGCGTTATGAGTACCGCCATTTTATATCGGGTGATTTGCCGCTGTGGCGGGCGTGGGATGTATTATCTGCCCCATCGCCAAAAGGAGGGCTACGGGCTGAATTTGAAGGCGGTGGAAACCTTGCATACAGAGGGAGTAGAACTGCTTTTTACCTGCGATAACGGGATTTCTGCCTTGCAGGAGGCGGCACTGGCAAAGGAAAAGGGTATGACAGTGGTGATGATAGACCATCATGAGCCCGGTTTTCGAGAAGAGGACGGAGAACGTGAGGATATTTTGCCTATGAGTGATGCTCTCATTGATCCGAAACAGCAGTGCTGCCCCTATCCCTTCAAAATGCTTTGCGCCGGCGGGATTTCCTATCAATTTGCACTTTTGCTGCTGCGCCGGTTTGGGATTGCCGATGCGGGGCTGGAAAAAGAACTCCTCAGCTTTGCCGCCATTGCCACGGTATGCGATATTGTGGATTTATTGGGAGAAAACCGTACCATTGTGCAGGCGGGGTTGAAAGAAATACAGGAAACAAAAAATTTGGGCTTGCGTATGCTCATTGAGGAAACGGAGATGGCGGAAAAAAGCCTGACGGAATATCATATTGGGTTTATCATCGGGCCCTGCATCAATGCTGCGGGCAGGTTAGAAAGCGGCAGGCGGGCGGTAGAGCTTTTCTGCACCCAAGAGGAGGGACGGGCGAGAGAAATTGCCAAGCATTTGGTGGCACTCAACGAGGAACGGAAAAAATTAACGGAGGAGGCTACGGAGCGGGCCATTCTTTCCGTGGAGCAAACGGGAGCACTGCAACAGCCTGTTTTGGTACTCTATGACCCGCTGATTCATGAAAGCATTGCCGGTATTGTGGCGGGGCGTATCAAAGACCGATTTTATCACCCCACAGTGCTGATTACAGGCAGTGAAGAAGGTGCAAAGGGCTCCGGCAGAAGCATTGAGGGCTATCATTTGTTTGAGGCGTTATTCACCTGTCGGGAACTGTTTACCCGTTTTGGGGGTCATGCCATGGCAGCGGGACTTTCTCTGCCGGTGGAAAACATTGATGCGCTGCGGGAACGGCTTAATGCGGATTGCAGGCTGACAGAGCAGGATATGACGGCCATACTGCGGATTGAAAGGCAGCTTTCCTTTGCGGAGATTGATTTAGGCTTGGCGAAGGAATTGAAAAGTTTGGCGCCCTTTGGGAAGGGAAATCCATCGCCTTTATTCGGCACAAAAGGCGTACAGGCCGACAGAGTAGACCTCATCGGGAAAAATCAGGATAGTTTGCGGCTGAAGCTGGCTGACCCTAAAACAGGGATACGCCTCTCTGCTGTATGCTTTGGCGGCTATGAATTATTGCTGGAGCAATTAAAGGAATTGTATCCGCCGGAGGATTGTGATAAAATAATAAAGGTTGGGCATCTGCCCCGACAGTTGGACATTGTTTACAGCATAGATGTGAATACATATCAGGGCAGGAGTCATGTGCAGCTGATCATAAAGGATTTTAGGTTTTCAAAATAGGAGGACACAATGAACTTAAAGGATAAAATCAGATCAATACAGGATTACCCTCAAAAGGGCGTGATATTTCGGGATATTACCACGCTTTTGAAGGACGGAGAGGGAATGTGCCAAGCCATTGACGAATTACAGGAAAAGCTGGACGGCATGACCTTTGATTTGGTTCTGGGGCCGGAATCCAGAGGCTTTATTTTCGGTATGCCCGTTGCCTATAACCTGAAAAAAGGCTTTGTGCCTGTGCGCAAAAAAGGGAAACTGCCGGCTGAGGTCATCAGCAAGGAATATGCGTTGGAATATGGCTCGGCTGTCATAGAAATGCATAAGGACGCAGTCAAGCCCGGACAGAAGGTTGTCATTGTAGACGATTTGCTGGCAACAGGCGGTACGGCAAAGGCCATCATTGAAATGGTGGAAAGCATCGGCGCAGAGGTTGTGGGACTGGCGTTCTTGATTGAACTGGATTTTTTGGAAGGCAGAAAAGTATTGAAGGATTACCATGTAGAATCGGTGATTCATTATTAAGATTTGGGGCTTTGAAAGTCACCTTTTGTCGGGGGACAACGGTGCGGCCCATAGGGCAGTTACCGGGCGGACTTGCTTTCTTTAGGAAAAAGAGGGGAATTGCGTAAAAAAGTGCTTGCAAAAGGTGGAAAGGCATGGTATAATTTTTCATGTTGATTACGGACGGTCCAATGGCGCATCAGTGAGATGGCGGTAAGAACGTCTTTGCGGAAAGGAGGAAACACAATGGATATTATTAGAGAACTGGAAAAAGAGCAGCTGAAAAGCGATGTAACTCCTTTTAACGTTGGTGATACAATCCGCGTATATGCGAAGGTTGTAGAGGGTACAAGAGAAAGACTGCAGATGTTTGAAGGTGTTGTCATCAAAAGACAGGGTGGCGGCATCAGAGAAACTTTCACAGTAAGACGTATCGCTTCCGGCGTTGGTGTGGAAAGAACATGGCCTTTGCATTCCCCCAGAATTGACCGTATCGAGGTTGTAAGACGCGGTATCGTAAGACGGGCGAAACTGTTCTACCTGAGAGATAAAGTAGGTAAGGCAGCAAAGGTAAAGGAAGTATTGAGATAAGAAAAAACAGTCTCGGTGAAGGGTTTCATCGAGGCTTTTTTCGTGAGGGGCAGAAGAAATTCTGCCTTTGACGAAAAAAAGAGAAGGGAGGGCACAAAGTGGAACACAAGGCTTGGAATGAATTGGAAAAAGCACCTACGGAAGAAAGGGCAAGCAATAGAATACGCAGAAGGAAACAAAAGCAGGGAAGCTCCCTTGTATTACAGTTGGTTCTTGTGGTGGCATTTGCATTGATACTGCGCAATTTTATCATCGGTACGGTTTATGTGAAAGGATCTTCCATGGAGCCCAATTTCCATCACGGGGATTTGGTGTTTATCAATAAACTGGCTTTGAAGGCAGGCACGCCGAAACGGGGAGATATTATCATTTGCCGCTTGCATGAGGACGGAAGAGAGGAAAATATCATCAAACGGGTCATTGGCCTGCCGGGAGACCGGGTCAATATCGTCCGGAAGGGGGAGGACCGGGACGGGGCCTTTGCCCTCTATTTGAACGGAGAATTGATAGAAGAGCCCTTTTTGGGAGAACCTATGATGACAGGGGGCAACATGGAATATCCCTTCCTTGTGCCGGAAAACAGCTATTTTGTCATGGGGGACAACAGAAATGCCAGCACCGACAGCAGGAAAAAAACTGTGGGGGCAATCCCTAAGGCGGATTTGGTGGGGAAGGTCGTGTTTCGGCTCTACCCCTTTGACGGCTTTGGCTTTGTGAAATAAAGAGAAAGAGGACGGCTATGAATATACAATGGTTGATTACAATTAATTTAAGCCCCTGCGGAAAGTATTATAAAATAAGGAAAAAATCAAAATAACATCTTACATGTTTTATATAAAAATATGTTAAAATAGATAAAAATTAATTAAAAATGACTATTTTTAGTGAAAAATAGTAT
>JAFWWO010000025.1 GCA_017523325.1 Anaerotignum sp.
ATCTGGGCAGATATATAACGTATAAAATATCATAGCATACAAGACAAGCCCTGTCAAATCTTTTCTGTCCTTTTCCGGCGGACAGAGCCCCGCTCCTTTTCAAAAATAAGCGTTCCCCAAAAATATTTTCTTGTATTTTTTTCAAAACTTCATTATAATATAAAAAATTACATGAATTTGGTACGACCCCTGACGGCGTGCCTTTGATTTCAGGAGGATTACTATGGAGCAACAAAGAGAGAAATTTGCATCACGGTTGGGATTCATTCTCATCTCCGCAGGCTGTGCCATCGGTCTGGGGAATGTATGGAAGTTCCCTTACATTACCGGAAAATACGGCGGGGCGGCTTTTGTGCTGTTTTATCTGCTGTTTTTGGTAATATTGGGCATTCCCATTATGGTTATGGAGCTTTCTGTGGGACGAGGCAGCCAAAAAAGCGTTGCCATGTCTATGGACGAATTGGAGCCCAAAGGCACAAAATGGCATTTGTTCAAATATCCCGCCATTGCCGGCAACTACCTGCTGATGATGTTCTACACCACCGTTGCAGGCTGGCTGTTATACTATTTCTACAAAACCGCTTCCGGCGGCTTTGTAGGGCTTGATACGGAAGGCGTTTCCGGTCAGTTCGGCTCCTTGCTGGGACAGCCCGGCAGTATGGCTATTTGTATGATTATTGTCGTTGTGGTTTCCTTCGGTATTTGCAGTATGGGCTTACAGGCAGGTGTGGAAAAAATCACGAAAGTCATGATGCTGGCTCTGCTGGCTCTGATGGTGATTCTGGCAATCCGTTCCTTTTTCCTGAAGGGCGGGGAGGAAGGCCTGAAATTCTACCTGACGCCTAATTTTGACGCCTTGAAGGAAAACAGTATTCTGGAAGTATTATTCGCCGCCATGGGGCAGGCATTCTTTACACTGAGTATCGGTATGGGCTCCATCGCTATTTTCGGCAGCTATATCGACCGTTCCCGTTCTTTGACGGGGGAAGCACTGGCGATTATGATTTTGGATACCGCCGTTGCACTGATGGCAGGCTTGATTATTTTCCCCGCCTGCTTTGCCTACGGCGTAAACCCCGACGCGGGCCCCAGCTTGATTTTCGTGACACTGCCCAATATTTTTAATGCTATGCCCGGCGGTCGTCTGTGGGGTACGCTTTTCTTCATGTTTATGTGTTTTGCGGCATTCTCCACGGTTATCGCCGTGTTTGAAAACATCATCTCTTTCGGCTTGGATTTGACAAAAGCCAGCCGTAAGAAAGTTGTTGCTATCAATATGGTTGCCATTATACTGCTTTCTCTGCCCTGTCTGCTGGGCTTTAACGTACTCAGCGGCGTACAGCTTCTGGGTGAAGGCTCCACCATTTTGGACGTGGAGGACTTTTTGGTCAGCAACAATATCCTGCCTTTGGGCAGCTTGGTTTATGTATGCTTCTGTACCTGGAAACGGGGCTGGGGCTGGAAAAACTTCATGGCTGAGGCCAATGCCGGCGAAGGCTTGAAATTCCCCAATGCCATGCGGTTCTATGTGAAGTATATCCTGCCACTGATCGTATTGTTCGTATTCGTGATGGGCTATATCTCTCTGTTTGGGAAATAATATCACACGCAAACAACAAAAAGACCTGATATTCAGGTCTTTTTCTTTTCCCCCGATTATGGTATGCTACCCTCAACAAAGAAAAACAGAAAAGGAGGTCTATCCATGAAGCTATCCCTGATACAGATGAAAGTTGCCCCCTCTCCGGCGGAAAACCTGCCGAAAATCAAAGCACTGCTGAAACAGGCAAAGGACGATGGTGCCGATATTGCCGTTTTGCCTGAAATGTGCGTCTGCCCCTATGAAAACGCCGCCTTTGTCCGCTACGCCATGGAAAAGGACGACCCTTTTTTGCAGGAAATCGCCCAAACGGCAAAAGAACTGGGGCTTTATATCGTGGCAGGCTCCGTGCCGGAGGCGCAGGGCAAAAAAATATACAACACCGCTTTCGTATATAACCCGAAGGGCCATCAGGTTGCCCGGCATCGCAAAATACACCTGTTCGACATCAATGTAGAGGGCGGGCAATATTTCATGGAGTCCGATACCTTCACGGCAGGGGATTTATGCACCGCCTTTTCCACCCCTTGGGGGCGGTTCGGGGTAATGATATGCTACGACATTCGCTTTCCCGAGCTGTCACGGATTCTCGCCTTATACGAAGATGTGCAGGCCATCCTCGTGCCTGCCGCCTTTAACATGACCACCGGCCCTGCCCATTGGGAGCTTTCCTTTCGGGCGCGGGCGTTGGATAATCAGGTGTTTATGGCAGGGTGCGCCCCCGCAAGGGACATCAACGCCTCCTATCACGCCTGGGGTCATTCCATTGTCACAGACCCATGGGGCAGTGTGGTGGCACAGCTGGACGAAAAAGAGCGTATCTTAACCGTGGAATTGGATTTTGCCAAAGTGGATAAAATCAGAAAAGAACTGCCTTTGCTGGCACATCGCCGGAAAGACCTGTATATTTGCAAAAGAGTGCCGCCTTTTGGGGTTGATAAAGCCAAATAGGCTGAAAATAAGGAGGTTTTTTTATGATACAAGAAACCATTTATCTGGCGGGGGGCTGTTTTTGGGGAACGGAGCATTACATGAAAACCGTAGCCGGTGTACTTTCCACCCGTGTGGGCTATGCCTTAGGGAAAAAAGAAACCGGAAACCCTCAACTGCCCGAAACCGTCACCTACGAGGAGGTCTGCAACCACAGCGGCCATGCGGAAACCGTAGAGGTCGTATTTGATGCCGATGCTATCTCCCTCCATGAGATTTTACGGGAGTATGCCTATACCATCGACCCCACCTCTTTAGGGCGGCAGGGCATGGATTTCGGCATACAATACCGCACGGGCATTTATTCCTTAACAGAAGCACAGCGGCAAACTGCGTCTGATTTTCTGGCAGAGTTACAGCAGGAATACGACCGCCCCATTGTGGTGGAAAATCTGCCGCTGTTGCAGTTTATCCCTGCCGAGGAATACCATCAGGATTATTTGGAGAAAAATCCCAACGGCTACTGCCATATTGATTTTGCCGCCATTGCACGGAAAAAACAGCGGGTAGTGGACGAAAAAAAATACCGCAAGCCGTCCAAGGCGGAATTGCAGGCGGCACTCACGCCCCTGCAATACGCCGTGACCCAGCAAAACGCCACAGAACCGCCCCTTTCCAGTGCATATTGGAACAGCAAACAGGCGGGGATTTATGTGGACATCACCACAGGGGAGCCGTTATTCTCCTCACGGGATAAATTCCCCTCGGCCTGCGGCTGGCCCGCCTTTGCCAAGCCCATAGACCCCAACACCTTACGGGAGTTTGACGACCTGTCTTTCAACATGATCCGCACGGAGGTACGCAGTCGGGTGGGCAATGCACACTTGGGTCACGTCTTTGATGACGGACCGGCGGAATTAGGCGGTTTACGCTATTGCATCAACGGCGCCGCCCTGCGCTTTATCCCCAAGGAAAACATGGAGGCGGAGGGCTATGGGGCGTTTTTGCAATTCGTGTGACCCCCACAGGGCAAGGGACAGAGCCCCACGGTCGGAAGCAACCAAATTTTTCCCTTTTTCTCTGCAAAAGTAGTTGTCTTTTGGCGGCAGAAAGGCTACAATAAGTAAATACTGACATTTTCATGAACGAAAAGGAGCGATACCCTGTGGATTTGACAACTGTAAAATCTCTTTACCGCCAAACAGCGGATTTTACCAATAAAGAAGTGACGTTAGGCGGCTGGATACGCACCATGCGTGTTTCCAAAAACTTCGGCTTTATCGAGCTGAACGACGGTTCCTTCTTCAAGAACATACAGATTGTATTCGAGGCGGATACCCTGTCCAATTACAACGACATCACTAAGCTGGGCGTGGGTGCGGCCATACTCGTAAAAGGGCTTTTGGTGGAAACCCCCGAGGCAAAACAGCCCTTTGAAATCAAAGCGACGGAAATCGCCATCGAAGGCACCTCTACCCCCGATTATCCTCTGCAGAAAAAGCGCCATAGCGTGGAATTTTTGCGGCAGATTGCATACCTGCGTCCCAGAACGAATATGTTCTCCGCTGCCTTCCGTGTGCGCAGCCTAATTGCCTATGCAATCCATCAGTTCTTCCAGGAAAAGGGCTTCGTTTATGCCCATACGCCCATCATCACCGGCAGTGACGCCGAGGGCGCCGGCGAAATGTTCCGTGTGACAACGCTGGATCTGGAAAACCTGCCCCGCACCGAGGACGGCAAGGTGGATTACTCCAAGGACTTCTTCGGCAAGGAAACCAACTTGACCGTCAGCGGCCAGCTTTCTGCCGAAACTTTTGCCATGGCATTCCGTAATGTATATACCTTCGGGCCTACTTTCCGTGCGGAAAATTCCAATACCGCCCGCCATGCGGCAGAATTTTGGATGATTGAGCCGGAAATGGCATTTGCCGATTTAGAGGATAATATGCAGATTGCCGAGGAAATGCTGAAATATATCATTCAATACGTACTGGATAACGCCCCCGAGGAAATGGAATTTTTCAATAGCTTCGTGGACAAAGGTCTGCTGGAGCGGCTCCATAATATCCTCAACAATGACTTCGGCAGAGTGACCTATACCGAGGCTGTGGATTTATTGCTGAAATCCGGCCAGAAATTTGAATACCCCGTAGAATGGGGCATCGACCTGCAAACAGAGCATGAGCGTTACCTGACAGAGCAGATTTATAAAAAACCCGTGTTCGTCACCGATTATCCCAAGGATATCAAGGCCTTTTATATGCGGCTGAATGACGACGGCAAAACCGTGGCCGCTATGGACTTACTGGTGCCCGGCGTTGGCGAAATCATCGGCGGCAGCCAAAGAGAAGAGCGTCTTGATGTACTGGAAAACCGCATGGACGAATTGGGTCTGAAAAAAGAGGACTACTGGTGGTATCTGGACCTGCGTAAATACGGCGGCACAAGACACGCCGGCTACGGTCTGGGCTTTGAGCGGGCTGTCATGTACCTGACGGGCATGAGCAATATCCGTGATGTACTGCCCTACCCCAGAACAGCGAAAAACGCAGAGTTTTAATCATTCCCCGAAAATCAGGAGAACCAAACCAATGAGTTCTCCTTTTTTATTGCAACTTTATCCCATATTTCTCCGTCCAAGAAAGAAAAAGGAGGTCATACAATGAAAAAAACCTATTTGGCTTTGGTTTCGGCAGGGCTTCTGCTTTTGGGCGGCTGCGGACAGGTATTGGACGGGGACGGCATGACAGCAAAAGCCCCCGATGCCTATGACTGGGAAAAGGCAGGCGTTACGGTACTGCTACCGGAAGGCACGTTGGAACATTGCACCCCTCATTTAACAGAGGATGGCGATGTATCCTTTTGCCTGAAGGAGGGGGAGGATTTTGTGTTCCAACTTACAGCTCTGCCCAAAGAGCAGGCGGAGGAAGGGTTGGGGCTCTATACCATGGGAGAAACGGATGGTTTTGTACTGCAAGTGCGTACACCTACCTGCGGCACGCTGAATGTAGAAAGCAATCGGGAGATTTGGCAGGAATTTCAGGAAAAGGCGGCAGAAATTGTGGTGGCGGATATTCCGGCAAAGGAATAAAACAGAGGATTTTTTGAGAATATCGCACAAAAACGGATTAAATAGCAGAACCACCCATAAAACGGGTGGTTCTGTTTTTTTCTATTCTGTTCACACCGTCAGCCATACTGCGGATAATCCTACGGCTTCCTTATCCCAGCAGCTTCACCAATATCGCCTTCTGGGCGTGCAGGCGGTTTTCCGCCTCATCGAAAATCTCTTGGGCATGGGCCTCAAAGACCTCCGTGGTAATTTCCTGCTCCCGATAAGCGGGCAGACAATGCAATACCATAGCCTTCGGCGCCGCTGCCGCCATCAGCTCTTGATTGACCTGATAGCCCGCAAAAGCGGCTTCCCTTTGCTTCTTTTCCTCCTCCTGCCCCATGGAAGTCCATGCATCGGTAATGACCACATCGGCATTTTTCGCCGCCTCCATAGGCACATCGGTCATGAAAAACTGATTGCCATAGCCCTTGGCAAACTCCAATACTTCCGCATCAGGCAGATACCCCTCGGGGCAGGCAATGCTGACCTCCATACCCACCTTTAAGCCCCCTACAATCAGGGAATTTGCCATATTATTGCCATCGCCGATATAGCAGAGCTTTAAGCCCTCCAGCTTACCCTTATGCTCCCGTATGGTCTGCAAGTCCGCCATAACCTGGCAGGGATGGCAAAAATCCGTCAGACCGTTGATGACAGGGATAGAACCGAACTGTGCCAGTGCTTCTACCTCCTGCTGTTCAAAGGTACGAATCATAATGCCGTCCAGCATACGGGAAAGGACACGGGCTGTATCCTGCACCGGCTCGCCTCTGCCGATTTGGGAGTCCTTGGCACTGATGAACAGCGCATGACCGCCCAACTGGAACATTCCCGTTTCAAAGGAAACACGGGTACGGGTAGAGGATTTCTCAAAAATCATGCCCAATGTTTTGCCCTTCAAAAAATGATGCTCCTTGCCCTCCTTGACATATTGCTTTAATTGATCCGCCAAGTCCAGTAATTCTATGATTTCCTCCTTGGATACGTCCAACAGCTTCAAAAAATGCTTCATTCTGCTTCTCTCCTCCCGATATTTGCGATATTTACCAAATCCATTGGCTCCGCCCTTTTTTATATACCATTATAAGGCATCGGGGAGGAAAGTCAATCAAAATATGTATAATTATTCATTTTCTGTGAATTGTATGCAAATTTTGCCCTTTCCGCCACGAAAAACCGACAAAACAGAAAAAACAGCATGGGATTTCCCATACTGTTTTTTTCCGTATCGATTACAGGTCTTTCTTCCAAAGCCCATGCAGATTACAGTATTCATAGACCGCCACTGCCTTTTCGCCCTCTGCCAGTGCAAAAACCGCCTCCGGCACGCCGGTAGGGTCTAAATATTTCAGCTGGCCGCCCACGCCGGTCTGCAAATATACCCATGCGATATGATGCTCCTCCAGCATGGGGTGTGCCACATCTCCCACAACAACCTTTACTGTATTGCCCTCCACCGTTACGGCAGGCACGTGCTTTTCAAAAGCCCCATCGGAGGTGTTCGCTTTCATTTCCTGCATTTTTTCGCCGCAGCAAACAACGGGCACGCCCTTATCCTCTACCATGACAATGATATTCTTACAATGACTGCATTTGAAAAATCTCGGTGCTTTCATAACGCATTCCTCCTTTTTTTCCTCGGTATTGTGTTCAAGGGGGTACTCGTGTGAAACCCTTTCCCTCCCCTATTTTTATCATACCCCCACCGCCCATATAATGCAAATAAAACTTCCGTTCCACAGCCGCCCTTTTGGCATTTTTCCCCAATGAAAACACAGCATAGCTCTTTTTCCTCTGCAAAAATTCCCGAAAATCACAAAAATGCCTGTCATTTCGCCTTTTGCCTGCTATTGTTATTGTATAAATGGAAATTTTCATATAAAATAGAAATGATAGCTATTTGCCATGGCAATAAATCTATTCCGGTTGAAACAAATTCATTATTTCCCGATATAAAAGGAGGAACCATCATGGGCGGTTTTTTTGGCGTCACTTCCAAGCAGGATTGTGTGCTGGATATTTTCTTCGGGGTGGACTACCATTCTCATTTGGGTACCCGCAGAGGCGGTATGACCATTCACAGCAAAGAAAAAGGCTTTCAGCGCCAAATCCATAACATCGAAAATACACCCTTTCGCACCAAGTTTGAAAAGGATTTGATTGATTTTGAGGGCAATTCCGGCATCGGCTGTATCAGCGACAGCGACCCCCAGCCCCTTTTGGTACGCTCCCATCTGGGGATATACGCCATTACCATGGTGGGCAGTATCAATAACGCCGAGGCATTGGTAAAACAGTATTTCTCCGACCACGGCCATCAATTTATGGCCATGAGCTCCGGCAAGGTCAATCTGACAGAACTGACCGCCGCCCTCATCAACCAAAAGGAGGATTTGGTTTCCGGTATCCTCCATGCCCAACAGCAGATTGACGGCTCCGCTACCATTCTCCTGCTGAACGAGGAAGGGATTATCGCCGCCAGAGATAAAGTAGGCAGACTGCCCGTACTCATCGGCAAAAACGAAACGGGCTACTGCGTTTCCTTTGAATCCTTCGCCTATACAAAGCTGGGCTATGAAAACGCCTATGAATTAGGCCCCGCCGAAATCGTAAAAATCACCCCCGATGGGTTTGAAACCCTTTCTCCGGCGGGGAAAAACATGAAAATCTGTGCCTTCCTCTGGAGTTATTACGGCTATCCCAACTCCAATTATGAAGGCATTAACGTAGAAGTCATGCGCTATCGCAACGGGGAAATTATGGCACGAAACGAGCAGGAAAACGGCACCATGCCCGATGTGGATTTTGTGGCAGGGGTGCCTGATTCCGGTATCCCCCATGCCATCGGCTATTCCAACGAAAGCGGCAAGCCCTTCGCCCGCCCCTTCGTGAAATATACGCCTACTTGGCCCCGCTCCTTTATGCCCGCCAACCAAAATGTACGCAATCAGGTGGCGAAAATGAAGCAGATACCCGTTCCCGAACTCATCGAAGGCAAAAAGCTGTTGTTTGTGGACGATTCCATCGTCCGGGGTACACAGCTACGGGAAACGGTAGAGTTTCTGTATAACTCCCATGCGGCAGAGGTACATATGCGTTCCGCCTGCCCGCCCATTATGTATGGCTGTAAATATCTGAACTTCTCCAGCAACGGCTCCGATATGGATTTGCTGGCACGGCGTACCATACAGGAGCTGGAGGGGGACGAGGGCCAGAAGCATCTGGAGGAATACGCCGATGCCTCCACCGAAAGAGGTCAATGTATGCTCCGTGCCATTTGCGAGAAAATGGGCTTTCATTCCTTGGGCTATCAATCTTTGGACGGGCTGATGGAAGCCATCGGTATGGACAGGGATAAGGTCTGCACCTATTGCTGGAACGGAAAGGAATTCTAATATACAGGAGAGCTTGGAAACAGGCTCTTCTTTTTTTGCGGATTTTTCCTCTCTTGACTTTCTTTCCCTGCCCTCTTATAATGAGGGCATACCCCGACCGTAAAGATTTCTGCCGGAAGGGAAACAGCTGCATATCGTTCTGACACGGAGGGTGCTTCCCGAAGGAAAGGCGGTTTGAACAGAAAAATTGCTGATTCAGCACGCCTTTTTGGCGTGCTTTCTTTTTATGATAATACGTTCCCCTTAGACAGATAACAGACACGAAGCCTTGGGGCAACGGGGCGATATGCGAATTTTGTTCGGATTGCCGCTGTAAAACGGCACGGCAATCTCCGATATTATGTTTCATTACGAAAGGAGGGATTCCTTTGGAAAACAGGATTTCCGTCATCAGCATCATCATTGAGGACAACGCCTGCGCCGCCAGAGTCAACGAACTGCTCCACGAATACGGCGACTATATCATCGGGCGTATGGGACTGCCCTATCGTCAGCGGCAGCTTTCCATTATCTGCATCGTCATGGACGCACCGAGCAATGCCGTCAGCACCCTTTCCGGCAAGCTGGGTATGCTTTCCGGCGTTTCTACCAAAACTGTAACCGCAAAAACCACAAACGAAAAGAAAGAAGGCATTTGAAATGAAAAAACTCACTGCTCTATTCCTCGCTCTTGCCATGGGTATCATGGGACTGACCGCCTGCGGCCAAAATACCGCAGAGCCTATCGCCGAAGCCATTGATATGCGTATCGGCGGACTAAAAGGACCCACCTCCATGGGTATGGTAAAGCTGATGGAGGAGGCGGAAGAAGGTACTGCCGCCAACCGGTATACCTTCACCATTGCCGGCTCTGCCGATGAAATTGTACCCAAGCTCAGTCAAGGCGAACTGGATTTGGCTATGGTGCCTGCCAACCTGGCTTCTGTCCTTTACAACAATACCGACGGCGGCGTACAACTGCTTGCCATCAATACCCTCGGCGTCATTTCCATTGTGGAAAACGGGGAAAGCATACAATCCTTTGCCGATTTGAAAGGGAAAACCATATACGCCACAGGCAAGGGTGCCGTTCCCGAATATGCCCTGCGCTATATCCTCAGCCAAAACGGTCTGAACCCCGATACGGACATCACCATAGAATGGAAAAGCGAACCCACAGAGGTTGTTGCTCTTCTTTCTCAGGGGGAAGGCATCGCTATGCTGCCCCAGCCCTTTGTTACCGTTGCACAGACACAGATACCCGATTTGCGTATCGCCATTGATTTGAACGAGGCATGGAATGCTTTGGACAACGACAGCTTATTCCTGACCGGCGTTCTCGTCGGCCGCAGGGAATTTTTGCAGCAAAATCCCCTGCAAATCGCCGCTTTCCTATCGGAATATGAAGCCTCGACAAAATGGGTGAATGAAAACGTAAGCGATGCCGCCGCTCTGGTGGAAAAATTCGATATTGTAAAGGCGGCAGTGGCAGAAAAGGCAATCCCTCACTGCAATATCACTTATCTGGACGGAGCAGAAATGAAAACCGCTATGAACGGCTATCTGGAAATTTTAATGGCACAAAATCCTCAATCCATCGGCGGTGCACTGCCCGATGATGCGTTCTACTATGAACACTAAAGCCAAAAAATGGGAGCGAGCCGCGGCTGTTTTATTGGCAATACTGCTATGGCAGCTTTGTGCCACGGCGTTGGGAAACCGGCTTCTGCTGGCCTCCCCCGCCGCCGTATTCCAACGGTTATGTCAGCTTTCCGCAGAAAAGGAATTTTACGCCTCTGTGCTGTTTTCCTTCCGACGTATCGTCACGGGGTTTTTGCTGGGGATTTTGGGCGGCACATTGCTGGCAGTGCCGGCAAGCCGCTTCCGTTGGGCGGAGATACTGCTTTGGCCCTATCTCACCATTGTAAAGACCACCCCCGTGGTGTCCTTTATCATCCTTTGCATGATTTGGCTGGAGGCAAAAAATTTGTCTGTATTCATTTCCTTTCTCATGGTGCTGCCCATTATTTATACCAATATGCTGGAGGGTATCCGCCGGCGGGATAAAAAGCTGTTGGAAATGGGGCAGGTCTTTCGTTTGCCGCCTCTGCGCCGTCTGTTATTTCTCTCCCTGCCTCAGCTAAAGCCCTATCTGCTTTCGGCGTGCAGTCTTTCTCTGGGGCTCTCTTGGAAGGCAGGCATTGCGGCGGAGGTCATCGCCATTCCCACCGGCTCCATGGGGGAGCGGCTTTACGAAGCAAAGCTCTACCTCAGCTCTGCCGATTTATTTGCTTGGACCGTGGTATTGATTGCCATGAGTATACTATTTGAAAAGCTGTTCCTATGGCTGATTCACGGGCTATACGGGCGGCTGGAACGGTTTTAGGAGGCGGATATGGACATCATCGTATCAAATTTATGCAAAAGCTATGACGGAAAAGCCGTTCTGACGGATTTTAACGCCACATTCCCCGCAGGGAAAACCACCTGCCTATTGGGGCGTTCCGGCTGCGGGAAAACCACGCTGCTCCATATCCTTATGGGCTTGGTCAAGGCAGACAGCGGCGAGATTTCCGGTATCCCCCGGAAGATTTCCGCCGTATTTCAGGAAAACCGCCTTTGCACAGGGCTTTCCGTAGGGCGAAATGCCGCATTGGCCTGTCCCGGCAGGCTTTCTCCGCTGGAGATAATCGCCCATCTGGAGGAAGTGGGTCTGGCAGGAAAGGAACTGCTCCATCGCCCCATTGATACCCTCAGCGGCGGTATGCAGCGGCGTATCGCCATTATCCGTGCCGTTTTGGCAGAAGGGGATTTGCTCCTGCTGGACGAGCCCTTTCAGGGCTTAGACCCCCGAACCCGCCTGCAAACCATGGCCTACTTACAAGCCCACACCCGTAATAAAACATTGATTATGGTTACCCACAGCAGAGAGGAAGCGGAGCTGATGGGGGGAAGCTATATAGAAATGCAGTAAGTACGTTGGGGGGAAAAACAGTTTCACGGGAAACCGCACAAAAAAAGGAGAACTCGCAGAGTTCTCCTCTTTTTTTATTCCACTGCAATCAGACGTCCTTTCGGTTCACCACAGAGAGATACTCCCCCATACAACAGCCCAAAACCGCCGTCCGACAGGTATAGCACTCCCATGCATCACCGTTCCATTCGGCAACGCCGCCCTCCAGAAAATGATTCACCCGATTGCGGCTTTCCTCCGGATTTTGCATGGGGAACAGGCGGATAAACTCCGCCAGACTCCCCTCAAAAGCCAGCCCCTCCGGCAGTACGGCTCCCGTCAAAAGGGCGGATTCCATCTGCCCCTTGGAAAGCATATGCCCTGCTGTGCCGCCTGCCGCCAGCCATGCCCCTTTGGCATTGGCATCGCCATTCAGGCAGACCAAAGGCGCTTTGCCGTTTTTTTGCCGCATTTCCTCCAGCTTTTGCTTCAGCAAGCCTATCGCCTCCTTCGGCCTTATTTCGCCGCCTTTACCTTAATCCACAGCTCTGCCAGCTTTTTCTTCAGCACAGGGTTATCCTCGAATACCTCGTCCTTGGCATAGCCGGCACGGGGCAAATATGCCTCGTTTTCCGCAAACAGACCGCCTTCGCCGCTTAATTCATCCAATACCTGCTGATTAGAGGACGCATACCCTACATAAGAGGAATTTTCCATAGAAGCATCATAGGTCAGCACATAATTGATAAATTCATGGGCCAACAGGGGGTTTTCTGCATTGGCGGGAATGACCATGGCATCGCTCCAAAGGTTGGTGCCTTCCATAGGCATCCAGAAGCTCATATCCTCATTTTCCTCCAGAATGGTGGTGGCATCGCCGCTATATACTACGGCAATATCTTTTGTGCCTGTAATCATGCCGTCAATGACTTCATCGGTGACATAAACCGGCTCCATGGTATTATTCATATCCAACAGCCATTGATACGCCGCCTGTATCTCGTCCTCATTTTCCGTATTCATGGAATAGCCCAATGCCTTAAAGGCCATCATAAAGGAATCCCTCTCGGAATCATATACATAGATTTTGCCCTTATAATCCGTATTTCTCAGGATTTCATAGCCCTGTGCCTCCACCACGGCAGGGTCTACGTTTTCATGGTTATACACGATACCCACACTGCCCCAGAAATAAGGCACGGAATATTGATTTTCCGGATCATAGGGCAGTCCCTTTACGCCCTCCGCCAGATTGGAAAGATTGGGGATTTTGGATAAATCCAATTCCTGCAGCATATCCTCCGCCATCAGCCGTTCAATCATATAATCGGAGGGTACCAATACATCATAAGCATCTCCCGCTTGCAATTTGGTATACATCATTTCATTGGAATCGAAATATTCCAAAATAACCTTTACGCCAAATTCCTTTTCAAAATTCTTAATCAAATTTTCCCCCATATATTCGCCCCAGTTATAGAGCTTCAGGGTATCGGAGCCGTATTTTTCCACAGCGTCCTCCGCAGAGGTACCGCCGCCACAGCCCGCCAGAACCACGGTCATCGCCAAAATCATTGCCAAAATCTTTTTCATATGCTTTTCCTCCTTCTCTCTCTCATAAACGGTATCAGGTTTACAATCAGCAGTGCCACCGTAATCAGCACAATGACCAATGTGGACAGTGCGTTGATGGACGGATTGACCCGCTTGCTCATGGTATAAACCAATATGGATATATTGTTGACACCATTGCCCGTGACGAAATAGGAAATGATAAAATCGTCAAAGCTCATGGTGAAAGCAATCAATGCGCCGGAAATGATACCCGGCATAATCTGGGGTACAATGACCTTCGTCAGTGCCTGCACCGGCGTGGCCCCCAAATCCAGTGCCGCATCTGCCAGATTAGGGTCCAAAGACCGCAGTTTCGGCGAAACGGACAGTATCACATAAGGTGTGCAAAACATAATATGTGCCAGCAAAAGTGTGGCAAAGCCCTTGGCAATGCCGATGGCACTGAAAAACATCAACAGCCCAATGGCAGTGACGATTTCCGGATTCATAATCGGCAGGTTATTGACCTGCTCCACCACATTACGCAGCGCACGGCGGGAACGGGAAAGCCCAATGGCCGCCAGCGTGCCGACTATGGTAGAAACCACCGTGGCCAAAACGGCAATCACCACCGTATATACCACCGCCTCCATCATGGTGCGGTCGGCAAACATTTTTTCATACCAACGGAGGGAAAAACCGCTGAATTTCGTCAGGGAACGGGAATCGTTGAATGAAAATACGATGATATAAAGTATCGGCAGGTAAAAAAACAACGCCGTAATGCCTAATATCACTTTCCCGCCGATGCCTGTTTTTTTGTCCTTCTCCAACTCATTCCCTCCTTCCGTTTGCCGCCGGGTCCGTATCCACCTTACGGGTGAGATACATGGACAGCATAATGATAATGGCCATAATCAGGGAAATGGCACTGCCGAAGTTCCAATCCCCACTGGTCAAAAACTGGGTTTCGATGACATTCCCAATCAGCACATACTGGCCGCCGCCCAACAGCTTCGGGATAAAAAAGCTGGATACTGCCGGCAAAAACACCAGCGTAATGCCGCTTAATACCCCCGGCAGGGAAAGGGGCAATGTCACCCGCAAAAAAGTCTGCAAGCGGTTTGCACCCAAGTCATTGGCCGCCTCCAAGAGGCTTTTATCCATTTTTGCCAAAGAGGTATGTATCTGCAATATCATAAAGGGAATGAAATTATAGACCATACCCAGCACCACCGCAAAGGTGGTATACATGATATGGAAAGGTCCGATGCCCAACAAACCCAAGAGGTGATTGAGCAGGCCATCGTCCTGCAAAATCCCCACCCATGCGTAAGTACGCACCAGCATATTGATCCATGTGGGAATGGTAATCATCAATATCCAAAATACACTGCTTTTTTCCGGCCCCGAGGCAATCACATAAGCAATGGGATAGCCCAGCAGCACGCAGACCACTGTGGTAAATACCGCAATCACCAAAGAGCGTTTCAAAACGTCCAGAAATACGGCGTCCCGAAAGAACCGCCCGAAGTTTTCCAGTGTAAAGCGGAAGGTGGTGACACTGTTGCCCTCTTTCGTAAAGGCATAGAGCAGTATCATCAGCATAGGCACTACAATCATAATGGCAATCCATAGGACATAGGGATATACCATACTGCGAAATTGCCGCATTGATTCTCCCCCCTTACTGTCCCTTGGACATAATGTGGATATCCTCCGGCTGGAAAGACAGCCCAACCACATCGCCCACTTCGTATTTATCCGTTGTATCCACCTTATATTCATACCCCTTTGTGGCAAAGGTTACATCATAGATGCCGGGGGTAACGGTTTCGGGGTCAAAGGCATATTTCACATGGCTGATTTCCACAGCCGTACCGTCCTCCAAACTCCATGCCGAAGCATTTGCCCATGTTTTCAGGTCTGTTTCCAGTGCGATGGATTCCTGTATCTCATCCGCCTTTTTATAGAAATTTACGGCGAATATTTCCTCCTCGTTTTCCGTGCTGGTGACACGGTTTTCGTCCTTTACAATCATATTGACCGTCACAGAAGTGCCTGCCGCCGTGGAAAATGTCACAGGGTAGGTGCCGTTTTCCTTTTTGATGGTATATTGTACCTCTTTAATGGAAATCAGCTCATCGGCATCGGGGTTCCAGGCTTGGGCATCGGCACGGGCGATGATGGTGGCATCGTCCAGCTCCTCCACGTCCTCCATATCCAAATAAAAATCATTGGCGGACATCTTTTCATTGGCACTTTCGTTATAAACGGGTCTATCGTCGGAAACCTGCATTTTTACGGTAATTTCCGTACCCACCTTTGTTTCCACCATGGTTTCATAATGCACGCCCTTAAACAGCACGGATTTTACCACGCCCTTCAGCTTTCCTTCCGCCTTCGGCACAATATCCAAATCCTCGGGGCGAATGACCACATCGACCACTTCGTTTTTCTCAAAGCCAAAATCCACACAGTCAAAACGGCGGCCCTCAAAAACCACCTTATAATCCTCCAACATCACCCCTTCGATGATATTGCTTTCGCCGATGAAATTGGCGACATATTCATTGACCGGCTCATTATAAATATCCGTAGGGGTACCGATTTGCTGGATTTCGCCCTCTTTCATAACCACGATTTTATCGGACATGGTCAGGGCTTCCTCCTGGTCATGGGTGACGTAAATGAAGGTGATGCCTACCTCCTGCTGTATCTTTTTCAGCTCATGCTGCATCTCCTGCCTGAGCTTCAAATCCAAGGCACCCAGAGGTTCGTCCAGCAAAAGCACACTGGGCTCATTGACCAACGCACGGGCAATGGCCACCCGCTGCTGCTGTCCGCCGGACATCTCCGTGACGCTTCTGTCGGCGTATTCCTCCAAATTCACCAGCTTCAGCATACGCTTTACCTTCTGCTCGATAATATCCTTGGGTTCTTTTTTGATTTTCAGCCCAAAGGCAATATTCTGATATACATTCATATGGGGAAACAGGGCGTATTTCTGGAATACCGTATTGATTTCCCGTTTATAAGGCGGTACGTTGCTGATTTCCTGCCCGTCAAACAACACCTGTCCTTCATTCTGGGTCAGAAAACCGCCTAAAATACGCAAAAGAGTGGTCTTCCCACAGCCGCTGGGCCCCAGCAATGTCACAAATTCATTTTCATAAATATCCAGATTGATGCCCTTCAGCACCAGCTTTCCGTCAAATTCCTTGACAATATTCTTAAATTGAATGAGTTTTTTCATCATAGCCCTCCTGCATCATCAAAATAAGGGCGGCGTGGAAACCCATAGGATTTTCGCCGTGGTTTTCTTTTCGTTCTTCAAATAATGGCGGGTCTTTCCCAATAAATAAAAGGTTTCTCCCTTATGTACCGTATGGCGTTCCTCTCCCGCCATAAGAATGACTGTCCCCTCCAGCACATAGCCGAATTCCTCCCCGCTATGGGGGTCCATCAAAAAGGATTGTCCGCCCTGGGGCAGCTCCAGCAAAATGGGCTCCATCTCATTTTTCTGGGTGTTGGGCACAATCCAATTCACCGTATATTCCTCCCGCTCGTCTACGAAAAAGTCCTTTTTGCGAAATACAATTTGTTCCTGTTGCTCCTCTTTGAAAAACTCCGCCAGAGAACTGCCCAAGGCCTCCACAATATCATTCAATGTCGCAATAGAGGGAGAGGTCAGATCCCGCTCCAGCTGGGAAAGAAAGCCCTTCGTCAGCTCGCTGCGGCTTGCCAGCTCCTCCAGCGTCAGCCCCTTTTGCACCCGCAGCCGCTTGATTTTCTTGCCAATCTCCATTTACACCTCTCCTTCCGTTTTTATTTTTTGCTTTTGTTCACTATCATTAAACTTTTGTATTATTGTTACTAAACCTTAATCATTATACATGAACCTGCCCGGATTGCAAGAGGAAATAAACAAAAAATTCGATTTATTAAACTTTTTGTCATTCTGCTGTAAAACCACTCCTGTTTTCCACCTATTTTGCACGTTTTCTATGGTCTTTTTCCCAAAAAATGCCAATAAAAAAAGTGCCGCAGATTTGCAGCACTTCATATATAACCCCCATTGGGGGGAATTCTGCCGTTTTTGCGGCAAAAAATCAATAATATTTCAACTCACGCACCCCTTGCGGGCGGACGGATTCCTGCTTTCCTTCTATGGTGCTTGGGGGATTTTTATTCGTCCCCCTCACCGGACATTGCATCGTCCCAGCCACCCATAATGGCGTCCAGAAGCTCATCGGTTACATCGACTTTCCAACCGTCCTCTTCTTTTGTTAATGCCATATCCATCTCCTCGGTGGCGACTTTATCCTTATTATTTTCCATGGCCGCAGTCATATATTCCATAATCTTACCGTCCATTTCCTCCTCCGATGCGCCGGAAAGAATAAGGGAAAATGCCTGATTCATCACTTCGGTAAATACCACATTCATATCCGTATTGGTGATGGCCGCTTTTACCGTTGCCGTATCCCCGTTTTCTTCCGCAGATTTGATTTCAAACGTCATATTCTCAAATATCTGACGGACAATGGCGATTTCCGGGTTATCCTCGTCTTCCGATAGTTCTGCCGTCAACATATCCCCATCTTCACCGGAATATTTGGCAATGGTTTTTGTGTCTAACGTCTTTATCGCATTCAAAAAGTTGGTCGCCGCCGTTTCCGCACTTTCCCCGCTTTGACAGCCCGAAAAGCTGAAAACCAACAGCATAATACTAAAAATTGCTACTATTTTTTTGAACATCTTCATACTCCTTTCGATACACCATACTTCTGATATCATTTGGATACGGATAGGTTTATGTAAGCCTTCGGACAGACCATCACTGCACACATTTATGGCATGGTGTCAATCCCCTTTGGAGGGCATCTTCCATCGTAGAAGCATAATAGGTGCCGCCATTACAAGAATTGTTATAATGATAGCGTTTGCCCGTTCTTGTGATATATACAGTGCGGGATTTGGGCACCGCCTTTGCCTGCCCCTGCCTTGCCTGCTCCGCTTCTGCTTTTTGGGCGGCAATGCGCTCCGCCTCTGCTTTTTCGGCGGCAATACGTTCCGCCTCTGCTTTTTGTGCCGCAATACGTTCCGCCTCCGCTTTTCTTACCGCCTGCATTTGCTGCAATTTTGCATCATAGGCGGCTGCCTGCTCCGCATCGGTAAAAATAGAAACGCATTTTTCATATGGCTCCCAGAAAACAAAGCAGTCCAGACTTTCCGCCACGAAACGAGCCGGAACCATGGTGCGGCCATTTATCAGGACGGCAGGCGTATCCAGCTGATGGCTCTCGCCGTTGATATAAGCCACCGTATCATTCAAATACAGGCTGATGGTCTTATCCCCGCGAGATACCGTAATGCCCTTTGTGGCACCGTCCCACTCCACTTCCGCTCCCAGTCCTTCAAAAATCGGGCGCATGGGCACCAATGTTCTGCCATTGACTACCGCCGGCTCCGCATCCATCACCACAGGGGTATTGTTCATGTTGACCCCCACGGCCGAGGCAGAAATCGGCCCTAATGCACAAACTGCTGCAAGAAACAAAGAAAAATATTTTTTCACAATTAACCCTCCTATTATTTACAATATTACACATTATATGATATTTTTGTATTAGGAGAGTAGCTTTATTCAACTTCCTATCCCCTTACGGTATTTGCGGTGCCGCAGGGGGTTTTCTACTTTCTGAGAGTATACCTATTTAGAGTATCATATTTTGCCGAAAAATTCAACTATACGCAAGACAAAAAAGGCTTGCATGGCTTGGGCGGCATAGCCGTCATGGAAAACAGTGCTTTCTGTATGGGCTTCCTTAATCCATCGGGACATCCACAGAGCCCAGCCTAATATATTTCTCCAGCAAGTCATTGATTTCGACCCTCCTATCCTCCTCCAAGGATAAATGGCGGTTTTGTGCCACATCGTTGAAGGTGCCGCATTCCGAATGATACCGCATCTGTGTACCATCTATGGTCAGGACGCAATCGTTGATACATTCCGCCGTACCCTCCCGGCTCCAAGTGCCTTCCTCCCAAAGGGTCTTGATTTTGGCCCCATCCTCCGCTGTAATCTCCACCGTTTCAAGGGGTGCATCGGCAGTGGCAACAAGGGCGTTTTGCCCTTCTATGGAAGCCTCACTTACGTCTTTTGTTGTGCAGGCCGTCAAGGCGGCGGCCATCAGAAAAGCCGTTATGAAAAGGGGTATGCCAAATTTTTTCATTGTATTCCCTCCTTCTTTCCTAATAATATATCATACCATCAATTCCACTGCAATCGCAACGGATTTACACCCGCAACAGCACTTTTCCCCCACGCATAAAAAACCCCTCTGTCTTATGACAGAGAGGTTTCCTTTCGCTGCATGATTGACAGCGGATATTTGCACCCACAGGGGAAAGAATTATTCCTCTTCTGTATTCTCCTGCAATGCGGCATCCGCCGCTTCACTGCCTTCTCTTGCAAATATGATATCCATACCCGCACCAAGCATATCCTGAATGGTCAGCGTATCCCCATCAAAGATACCCTCCATATCACTGTCCAAAACATGGAATGTCACGGTGTTTTCATCTAAAGTCCACTGCAACTGCTCAGGTTCAGCGGCGAGAATCAAATTCCCCTCTCCGCCTTTGTTCAACTCAATCTCCAAGCCTTCCACATCTTCTGCACTCAGCATATAGCCATCCAAGCTTTCCATCTTTCCGCCAATGGCAATCCATCTGCCTTCATAGCCCGTTGCCTTGGCACAGCCTGCCAAAGGCATCGCCAAAGAAACAACTGCCATGAATATTGCCAACACTTTGCTTGTTTTTTTCATTTTGTTCCTCCTAATCCTTAGAAAAACCTATCACAAACATGAAACCTTAATCCATAGGCCGCATGGTCGGGAACAAAATGACATCACGAATGGACACGGATTCCGTCAACAGCATGACAAAACGGTCGATGCCCACACCCAGACCGCCGGTGGGCGGCATACCGTATTCCAGTGCCGTCAGGAAATCCTCATCAATCATATTGGCCTCATCGTCGCCGGCCTCTCTCAGATACTCCTGATACTCGAACCGCTGACGCTGGTCGATGGGGTCATTCAATTCGGAATAGGCATTGCCGTATTCCCTGCCCACGATAAACAGCTCAAAGCGTTCCGTAAATTCGGGTTTATCGGGCTTTCTCTTTGTCAGGGGAGAAATCTCCACCGGATAATCAATGATGAAAGTGGGCTGAATCAGGTTCTTTTCCACAAATTCCTCGAAGAACAGGTTCAAAATATCCCCCTTCACATGGCGTTCCTCAAACTCCACATGATGCTCCTTGGCGATTTTCTTGGCTTCCTCTGTATCTTTTACTTGGTCGAAGTCCACACCGGAATATTCCTTTACGGCGTCTACCATGGTTTTTCTGGCGAAGGGTTGTCCCAAGTCCAGCTCATGGCCGCCATAGCTGATTTTTGTGGTGCCCAATACATTTTGGGCAACGGTACGGAACATTTCCTCCGTAATATCCATCATGCCGTTATAATCGGTGTAGGCCTGATACAGCTCCATCAGTGTAAACTCCGGGTTATGCCGCACGGAAATGCCCTCGTTGCGGAATACTCTGCCGATTTCATACACCCGCTCAAAGCCGCCCACAATCAATCTTTTCAAGGGCAGCTCCAGAGCGATGCGGCAATACATATCAATATCCAATGTGTTATGGTGAGTGATAAAAGGTCTTGCGGAGGCGCCGCCGGGAATGGTCTGCAATACAGGCGTTTCTACCTCTAAAAAGCCCTTGCCGTCCAAGAATTTTCTAATCTCACTGATGATTTTGGAGCGTTTGATAAAGGTATCCCGCACATCAGGGTTGACAATCAAATCCAAATATCTCTGGCGGTAACGTAATTCTTGGTCTTTCAAACCATGAAATTTCTCCGGCAAAACCTGCAGGCTCTTGGACAGCAGCACCACCTGTTGGGCATGGACGGAAATCTCGCCGGTTTTTGTCTTGAACACAAAGCCTTTTATGCCCACAATATCGCCGATATCGAATTTTTTGAAAGCGGCATAGGCCTCATCGCCAATATCGTTCCGGCTGACATAGGACTGCATATTGCCGTTTCTGTCCTGAATATTACAGAAGGACGCCTTCCCCATGATACGCTTGCTCATGAGTCGACCGGCAATGGAAACCTCTTTATTTTCCAGTGCGTCAAAATTCTCCCTGATTTCATTGCTATGATGGGTCACATCATACTTGACGATTTCAAAGGGGTCCTTGCCCTCCGCCTGCATCTGCGCCAGCTTTTCCCGTCTGATTCTATTTTGCTCGCTGAGTTCCTGCTGGGTCAGCTCCTGTGCTTCCTTGATTTCTTCCGCCATGTGCTTTCCTCCATTCATGCCGCTTTTACTTCGTAATTTTCAAAACTTTGAACACAACCTCCCCATCGGGGGTTTCAATGGTCACCTTCTGTCCCTTTTTATGACCCAGCAACGCCATGCCCACAGGGGATTCATTGGAAATACGCCCGTTCATAGGGTCCGCCTCCGCAGAGCCCACAATGGTATATTCCATCACTTCATCAAACTCCACGTCCAACAGCTCTACCGTTGTGCCTAAGCCGATGGTGTTTTTGGCACCGCTTTCCTCGTCAATGACCTCTGCATTACGCAGCATTTTTTCCAGCACAACGATTCTGGCCTCAATCTCCGCCTGCTCTTCCTTTGCGGCGTCATATTCGGCATTCTCCGATAAGTCGCCCTGGCCTCTGGCTTCCTTGATTTTCTCCGCCACTTCTTTTCTTCTGACGGTTTTCAGGTTTTCCAGCTCCGCCTCCATGTTCTTCAGACCTTCATAGGTCAAAACAACCTTCTTTTCTGTCATGGCTGTTGTCAACTCCTTATGGTTTCTTTCTTTATTTTTACAAGGAAAAAGGGAGGGTGCTCCCCTCCAAAATTCATTGAGTAATTATATAATATCCAACGGGGCATTGTCAATGTTTTCCGGCGGTAAAAATGGATTTTCTCCTTGATTTTTGGCAATTTTTACCCGTTTGCCAAAGGCGGAAAAGCCGGAAACGGCAAATCCCTCTGCTTTCAGCTGCCGGAAAAGCCCCTCTCCCGCAGGAAAACGCTCCCAGCTTTGGCGAAACGCCGTGCAGCGCAGAAAGGCCTCCGCCTCTGCAAATCTGCCCTCCATCTGCTGTGTACCCAAACGGAAGAAAAACCCCTCCGCCGCCGCCACATCGGGTCGTGACTGCCGCAGGCGGCGCAGCACCGGGCGATTGCCTGCCAAATCCAGCCAAACACAGCCCTTTTTCAGCATATATTCATAGGGCCGCTGTTCCATACCGCAGGAAAGGACGGCATCTGCCTCCCGTAAAGCCGGATGTTTCGGCGAGGAAAACACCTCCGCCAACAGCCCCCGCTCCTCATACAGCCAACGGGTTAGCGGCTCTGCTTTTTCCGGCTGTGGTGTGAAAATATAAAGATGATTGACCTCGTTGCCTATGGAAGACAGCGTGTTCTCCCAAAGTACCGGATTATCGCCCGTTATCAAATAATTGGCGGCACAAGGCTCCTTGCCCTGCCTGCGCAACGCCTCGGTCAATCCCTCAAAGGCGAATAACGCCGCCAAATGCCGCCCCTCGGCAAAGGGCAGACGTTCTCTGGGAAATTCCCCCTCCGCCGGCGGAATGACAATGGAAACACCGGCTCTCTCCAATTCTGCCAATAAGGCCAAGGCACCCTTTCGCCACGGGGCAGAGCATACACCCTCCCGTTGGGTCTGCAATATGCCCGTTATGCCCTTCTCCCCCTGCTCCAAGCGATAGGGACGGTGCTTGACGGTATAGCCGGCTCGCCATGAGGCAGGCAATACCTTCGTCCAGCCGGGCAACACCGGCATCTCCCCTGTCTGTAAAAATCGTATGGTGGCTTGCTTCATATGGTTTCCCCCTTCAATCTTTTATGGTTATCCTGTGATGACGAAACTACTCCCCCAAAACGGCAAACGTATCCCAAAATGCACCTGCAATTTTTCCCTTCCCATACAAAAACCACCTCATTTTTATCCAAAATCTGCCGATATGGAACAAGTACTGAATTTTATACACAATTTCCAATAACTTTCCCTCGTAATTGATTGACAATAAAATTCATTTCCTCTATCATAAAATTATGAAATTCGTTGTATACAATATACGAAAGCGTTGGCGTAAAATCCCGCTTTCCCTATCTTTCATGAAAGGAGTCTTATCCCATGAACACAAAAATCATGAAAACCATGGACGGTAATGAGGCTGCCGCTTATATTTCCTATGCTTTTACGGAAGTGGCAACCATTTACCCCATCACCCCCTCCTCCCCTATGGCGGAGCACGTTGACAGCTGGTCTGCCAACGGCAAGAAAAACTTATTCGGCCAAACAGTACGTCTGGTAGAGATGGAATCCGAAGCAGGCGCGGCAGGCGCAATGCACGGCGCACTGGAGGCCGGTACCCTGACCACTACATACACCGCTTCTCAGGGCCTTTTGCTGATGATTCCCCCCATGTACCGTATTGCGGGGCAGTTGAAGCCCGGCGTATTCCATGTCAGCTCCAGAACCGTCGGCACCCACGCCTTTTCCATTTTCGGCGACCATTCCGATGTCATGAGCTGTCGGCAAATCGGCTGCGCCATGCTCTGTTCCGCTTCCGTGCAGGAAGTGATGGATTTGGGCGGCGTGGCACACCTGTCCGCCATCAAAGGCAGTGTGCCCTTCGTGCATTTCTTCGATGGCTTCCGTACCTCCCATGAATTACAGAAAATCGAAGTCATGGACTACGAGGAAATCGGCAAGTTGCTGGACGAAGAAGCACTGAAAAAATTCAGAAAGAACGCCCTGAACCCCGAACACCCCGTACAGCGTTCCATCGTACAGAACCCCGACGTATTCTTCCAGAACAGAGAGGCGGCTACACCTTTTTATACCCGCCTGCCGGAAATCGTGGAGAACTATATGCACGAAATCAATAAAATCACCGGCAGAAATTATCAGCTGTTCAACTACTTCGGCGCACCTGATGCACAGTATGTGGTAATTGCCATGGGCTCTGTCACCGGTGCGACCCAGGAGGTTGTGGAAAACCTGACGGCAAAAGGCGAAAAGGTGGGTTTCTTACAGGTGCATCTGTATCGCCCCTTCTCCATCAAGCATTTCATGGCGGCTTTGCCGGAAAGCGCAAAGGTCATCTCCGTTCTGGACAGAACAAAGGAACCCGGCGCTTTGGGTGAGCCTCTGTACGAAGATGTTTGTGCCGCTATGGTGGAGGCCGGCAGAAGTGCAAAAATACTGGCAGGCAGATACGGTCTGTCCTCCAAGGACGTCACCCCCGCTCAGGTGGCGGCTGTATTCGACAATATGAAAGGCTCGCAGAAAAACCACTTCACCGTAGGTATCATCGATGACGTTTCCATGTCCTCCATCGAGGTGGGTCCGGAACCTGATGTCACCGATAAGAGCGTTGTTGCCTGCAAATTCTGGGGTCTGGGCTCTGACGGTACCGTCGGCGCCAATAAAAACTCCATTAAAATCATCGGTGACCATACAGATAAATATGCGCAGGCTTATTTTGAATATGACACCAAGAAATCCGGCGGTATCACAAAATCCCATCTGCGTTTCGGCGATGTACCCATTCGCTCCAGCTATCTGGTAACAAAGGCGGATTTTGTGGCCTGCCATAACCAATCCTATATTACAAAATACGATATTGTTTCCGAAATCAAGCCCGGCGGCACCTTCCTTTTGAACTGCGGCTGGAAGGGTGAGGAGCTGGAACAGCATTTGCCCGCAGAGGTAAAGCGTACCATCGCCAACAACCATATCCAATTCTACACCATCGACGCTGTGGAAATCGGCCGTGAAATCGGACTGGGCAACAGAACCAACTCCGTATTGCAGTCCGCATTCTTTAAGCTGGCCAACATTATCCCCGTGGACGATGCTGTTGGCTATATGAAGGCGGCCATTGAAAAATCCTACGGCAAAAAAGGCGAAAAGGTTGTCAACATGAACTATGCCGCTGTGGACGCAGGCTTAAGCGGTCTGGTGAAAATTGATGTACCCGAAAGCTGGAAGGACGCAAAGGACGTGGATAAGGAAGAAGCAAAGCGGATTCTGCCGGAATTTATTGAAAAACTGCTGATTCCCATGAATGCACTGAAGGGCGACAGCCTGCCGGTTTCCGTATTCCAAGGCCGTGAGGACGGTACGGTGCCTCTGGGCACCTCTGCTTACGAAAAACGGGGCGTTGCCATTGATGTACCCCAATGGATTCCCGATAACTGTATCCAGTGTAACCAATGCTCCTATGTTTGCCCCCACGCTTGTATCCGTCCCTTCCTGCTGACGGAGGAGGAGGCGGCAAATGCCCCCGAAAGCTATCTGGCAAAGAAGGCAAACGGCGCAGGAGAAATCTCCAAATATATGTACCGTATGCAGGTAGACCCGCTGGATTGCCAAGGCTGCGGCGTCTGCGTAACGGCCTGCCCCGCAAAGGAAAAGGCCCTTGTGATGAAGCCCTTGGATACACAAATGGGGGAACAGCCCAACTGGGATTATTCCCTGACGCTGTCCTATAAAGAAAATCCGTTGGATAAATATACCGTAAAAGGCAGTCAGTTTGAACAGCCCTTGCTGGAGTTCTCCGGCGCTTGTGCGGGCTGTGGCGAAACGGCTTATGCAAAGCTGATGACCCAGCTTTACGGCGACAGAATGTATCTGGCAAATGCCACAGGCTGTACACAGGCTTGGGGTGCGGCGGCGCCCTGTGTGCCCTACACCACCAATAAGGACGGCTGGGGCCCCGCTTGGAGCAATTCCCTGTTTGAAAATAACGCCCAGTTCTCTTTGGGTATGGTACTGGCTGTGACCCAGCAGAGAGAACGGGTGACCATGAAGCTGAAAGACCTGCTGGCGCTGACAAATGACGCTGATTTCAAGGCGGCGGCTCAGGTTTGGTTCGATTACTATGAGGACGGCCACAGAAGCAAGGAAGACACCAAGGTTCTGCTGGCAGCTCTGGAGAAGCTGTCTGTCAGCGGCGAGGCGGCAGAGCTGAAAGACTTTATACTGGAAAACAAAGAGCACCTGACCAAAAAATCCATGTGGATGTACGGTGGCGACGGCTGGGCATATGACATCGGCTATGGCGGTCTGGACCATGTGCTGGCAACGGGACAGGACGTAAACGTACTGGTGGTGGATACCGAGGTGTATTCCAACACCGGCGGTCAGTCCTCCAAGGCAACACCCATCGGTGCTGTGGCACAGTTTGCGGCAGGCGGTAAGCCTACGGTGAAAAAAGACTTGGGTATGCTGGCAATGAGCTACGGCTATATCTATGTGGCACAGGTCGCATTGGGTGCAAACCCCGCACAGCTGATTAAAGCATTGAAAGAGGCAGAGGCATATAACGGCCCGTCCCTGATTATCGCCTATGCCCCTTGTATCAACCACGGTATCGCTAAGGGTATGGCAAATGCCCAGCTGGAGGCAAAGCTGGCGGTGGACGCAGGCTACTGGCATCTGTACCGTTATAACCCCGATTTGAAGAAGGAGGGCAAAAACCCCTTCATTCTGGACTCCAAAGAGCCTACGCTGGATTATAACGAATTTATCATGGGCGAAGTGCGCTATTCCTCTTTGGTACGCTCCTTCCCCGAAACGGCAGAAGTGCTGCTGAAAGAAGCGGCGGATTATGCCAAGGAAAAATATGCGGCTTATAAAAAGCTGGCAGAGCAGTAAAACAGCAGCTTGACATGGGTTTTTCCCTTCGTTATACTATAACAAGCATATAAAAACGGTTTTCTAGGGTTCCGCGGGCAACCGGGCTGTGACCGAGAGAAAACCCACGGCTTTTTTGCCGTGCCACGGAAGGATAAAAGCCTGGGAGATATCTAAAGATATTTCTCAGGCTTTCTTTTTTTCCGCATATTCATAAAAAAGGAGGTGATTGCATGGCATGGGTATTTTTGACGGTGGCAGGGTTGTTTGAGGTGTTCTGGGCAGTGGCGTTAAAGCTGTCGGAGGGCTTTTCTAAGCCATTCCCCTCTATATTGACAGTCATCGGCATGATAATCAGCTTTTATTTTCTTTCCTTAGCGACCAAAACCCTCCCCCTCGGCACTTCCTACGCCATTTGGACGGGTATCGGCTCGGCGGGAGCCATCATTCTGGGGATTTTGCTGTTTCATGAGCCCTTCGGCCTTTCCCGTATGGTGTTTCTCTCCCTGATTCTTGTGGGGATTTTGGGACTGAAGCTGACAGCGGGATAATCAAAAAGGGAGCCCATTCGGCAGAACAGGCTCCCATATATTTATGCTCTTTCTTCCAAAACCTTTCCATCGGGGGTCAGCACCACAATACGCAGGGGCAGCTGTTTCCCGCTTATTTCCACCGCCCGTCTGACGGCATTTTCCATGCCCCCGCAGCAGGGCACCATCATTCTGGTAACGGTGACGCTTTTCACATCATTGGTGCGGAATATCTCCGACAACTTTTCGCTGTAATCCACAGGATCCAGCTTGGGACAGCCAATCAATGTGATTTTGCCCGCCATATACTCCTGATGGAAATTCCCGCAGGCATACGCCGTACAATCGGCGGCAATCAGCACATGGGCCCCGTCAAAATAAGGCGCATTGACAGGCACCAGCTGAATCTGCACAGGCCACTGCCGCAAGCGACTGAATACAGGCCCGCAGCCCTGACAGCTCTGCTCCTCTAAGGTTTTCGCTTGACTGCTCATACAGCCGCCAAAACTGCCGCAGGACGCCGCCTCCTCCGCCTTTTTCGCCTGATTTGCTTTCACTGCCGCCTCGTCATAGGCCGCCGCTTCCCGCTCGATAAAACGAATGGCATTGGTGGGACAAACAGGCAGGCAATCCCCCAGACCGTCACAATAATCGTCCCGCATCAGCTGTGCCTTCCCATCTATCATACCAATGGCACCCTCATGGCAGGCCTTTGCACAAAGCCCACAGCCGTTGCATTTTTCTCTATCAATCTGAATAATTCTTCTCACCATATCTATCTTCCTTTCTTCCCTTGGCTCATATCTTTCTGACTTTAGTATAAAGCATTTTTCCGCAAAAATCTGTTGTTTCTACAACAAAATCATGATTTCCGCAAAAAAATATCGCCAAAAGAAGTCCCGGCGGGACTTTGGAAAAATTAGGCATTTCTTACATCTTTCTTTCATTCTGACCAAGGCTCCTTTTCCGCAGAAACAAAGTATGATATACTCCTATCTAAAGCCATACGATATTTGGAAGCATACGAGAGGAGCATAGATATGAAAAAAAGAGCTTTTATCCTTTTGGTCTGTGCCGCAGCTGCCGTAACTGCACTGGTGGGCTGCAACAACAACGGGCAAGCCGAAAATCCCCCGGAGGAAACTGTGGTCATCGCTGACGAAAGCCTGCCCCCGCTTTCGGAGGATTTGCAGGAGCTGTATAAAGGCGCTTATACCATCTATTATGATATTAGTTTTGGTATGTTTGAGGCAGATGAAAACGATACCTTGATAAAGGACGATTTCACCTATTACCGCGTTAAGGACAATCGCTTTCGGGATTATGATGCCTTCCGCGGCTATCTGGAAAACTACTTCACCAAGGATTATATCAATCAAGAGATATTAAACGAAACCAATATCCTCTTTACTAAGGGGGACAACGGCGGATTATATTTCTTAAACGGCGGCAGAGGCAGCAATATCTACTACTCCGGCCATACCTTCCAAGTGGAGCGGGAAACGGAAAAGGAAATCGACCTTGTGGCAACGGCGTACTACACCAACAGCAACGAGCCTTATGGCGGCGGCTATTTCTACACTGCCCCGGAAGACCCCGATGCCTTCACGGAACAAGTATATCCTTTCGTTTTACTGAAGGAGGACGGCAACTGGAAATTTGACAGCTTCTCTTTATTCTACTAA
Organism: Anaerotignum sp.; assembly: GCA_017523325.1. Lineage (GTDB taxonomy): Bacteria > Bacillota > Clostridia > Lachnospirales > Anaerotignaceae > Anaerotignum_A. The sequence goes on from JAFWWO010000025.1 coordinate 29,513, forward strand.
AAAAGACGGCTCGGCAGCCCCCTTTTCAGGACGCGCCGAGCCTTTTTTTGCCTGTATTCCAAGCCATTTTCCTTATAAAAGTTATCCACATTTTTTCTATTGACAACCAATTCTGTCAACCACAATATATGGGTTAATTTTTCTTTTTTCCCATCTTATAAATTGTGTGAAACCATTGATTTTACAGGGATTGTATATTTTTATATTGTGTTGCATATTCTCCCCGTGCAAAAACAGAGAGTTATCCACAGGCAAGCTGTGGGAAACCAATCTGTTTTTCCTTTCCCGCCGAAAAACCATTACCCCTGCTGCATCAATTCATTGCGCAATGCCGCAATCTGTTCGTCCACATATTTTTTCGTGGCGGCCTCCATATCAGTTTTGGGATCCTGCGCCAAATTCAGTGTGCCTTTTGAAATGGTGATGCCGCCGGGCGGCGTAAATTGTTCCACTAAACTTATACCTACAACTGATGTTTTCTTTATTATAAAATTTGTTGATATCCCATTATCGGAATTTCCAAATTTTATTAGGGAACTGGTATACATTACCAACGGGAATATTCTGCCGTCATAGATGGCATACACCGTTTTGCCGTTATCCGCCGCTGTTCTTATTTCGTCAAAAGGACGGATTCAAAGGCTCCAATCGGCGGAGACGGACTGCAGTGCGTGCATACGCGCGAAGATTCCGTTTTCCTTTTGCATCAGTTCATCCGGCGTACCCTGCTCGGCAACCTTTCCCTCCGCCAGCACCACAATCTTATCCGCAGCCTCTATGGTGCGCATCCGGTGAGCGATTACCATGACTGTGCGGCCCGCCAGTAGCCGGGACAACGCTGTCTGCACCTTGGTTTCGTTCTCCACATCCAAAGAAGCGGTGGCCTCGTCCAACAGCACGATAGGGGCATCCTTTAATAAGGCCCTGGCGATGCTGATGCGCTGACGTTCGCCACCGGAGAGCTTGGCTCCGTTCTCCCCGATAGGCGTATCATAGCCCTGCGGAAGTTTGCCTACAAATTCGTCACAGCCCGCCGCTTTCGCCGCAGCAAACACTTCGTCATCGGTGGCGTTCCTCCGTCCCAGACGGATGTTGGTCATCACAGTATCGTCAAAGAGCGTCACGTCCTGGAACACCATGGAATATTCTGCGTGCAGCACCTCGGGGTCCACAGTAGAAATGTCCACACCACCTACGGTGATGCTTCCGCTGTCATGATCCCAAAGCCTGGCCGCCAGCCGTGCGCAGGTGCTTTTTCCCGAGCCGGAGGGTCCAACCAGCGCCGTGACCTGCCCCTCTTTTGCAATAAAGCTCACACCTTTCAGCACCGACTCGCCGCCGTAGGAAAAGACTACGTCCTTAAATTCGATGTCATGCCCCTGAGGATGGAATTCATCGTCGCCGGTTGCAACGGGAATGTCATAGATTTCCTGCAAACGTCCGGCTGACACCTCGGAGAAGAATACCTCCGCTATTAGTGCCAGTGCCTGATCGAAGGGGGCGTAGACACGGGCAATAACCAGCAGAAACATAAACAGCAGCATGAAGTCGATTTTGCCGGAGAGAATCAGGTTTGCTCCCACCAGGATGGTGGTAGCCACACCCAGGCGCATAATCACACCGGCGGCATTCACAAACAGCCCTGTAACCAGTTCGCCATGCCTAGTTATGCGCTCATGTGCATCAATCTTGGCATATAGCTCGTCAAGATATTGCTGTTCCTGATTGGTGGCACGAATCTCCCTCATATTTTCCAGTGTTTCCTGAATACCGTCCGATACGATCAGCGCAGCCTTTCTTGTGGTTTCGGAATTGCGTTTGTTGATGCTGCGGGAGCCGTAAAGCAGACCAAAGGCCACCGGCACACCCCACAGGCAAGCCAACGCCAAACGCCAATCCGTGATGAAAAGCCATACTGCAATTATGGCGGTGGAGATATAACTGCCATAGAGATAGCCGATTACATGGGACCAAACGTGCTCCATGCGGTTAACGTCGCCCATAATGGTTTCCGTCAGGTCTGCCAGATCTCGCTTACCGAAAAACGCCAGAGGAAGCTTTCTCAGCTTCTCTGCCAAGCCTATGCGCATATTGGCGACCTCTGTGTAGACAACGCTGTAAGTATTCGCATACTGCTGCAAATGGGTGATAAAAGAGAGGAGCAGGAAAACAACGACCGCTACGGCAAAAACAGCCGCACCCAGCAGTGCCTTGCCCTGCGTCAGTGTCCCAATAAACTGCAGCATCAGATAGTAGAGGATGCCGATACCACCCATGACCACCAGGTTGACAATCACAGTCCAAAAGGTTCCTTTTTTCACATTTTTTACGCCGCTGTCACCGAGCGCAAAGCGGCGTCTGAAGCGTTCTCCAAACATTTATATTCCCTCCTTTTCCGAGGATATCTTCCATTGCACAGCGCATCCGTAATCCGCCCACATGCGTGCATACAGTCCGCCCCGGGACTTAAGCTCCGCATGGGTGCCGGATTCCGCCACCTTTCCGCCATCCAGGACGATAATCCTGTCTGCACCGACCACAGTGGACAGCCTATGGGCAATCATAATCACAGTGCGTCCTTTAGTCAAAACCTGAAAAGCTTTCTGAATCAGCACCTCGTTTTCCGGGTCGGCAAAGGCGGTCGCCTCATCCAGCACCACGATGGGAGCATCCTTCAGGATTGCTCTTGCAAGAGCGATACGCTGCTGCTCGCCGCCGGAGAGATAGACGCCGCCCGTTCCAATGAGGGTGTCCATGCCATCGGGAAGCTTTTCGAGTATATCGTCGCACTGTGCCGCAGAAAGAGCCGCAGCGGCCTCCTCCCGCGTGGCGTTCGGACGTGCCGCCCGAACGTTCTCCAAAATACTTGCCTTAAATAAACGGTTATTCTGGAATACAAAGGCCACCTGATCCATGAGAACATGGGGGTCAATCTTACGCACATCCACATTCCCAACTCGGACCGCACCGTCCGTCACATCCCAAAAGCGGGGAATCAGACCGGCGGCCGTAGTCTTGCCTCCGCCGCTGGGTCCTACCAGTGCCACAGTCTGTCCCGGCTCCACGATGAAGGAAACATCGCAAAGTGCTCGATTTTCCGCACCGTCATATGTAAAGCTCACATGGTCGAATTCCACCCGGTGATCCTGCGGAATTTGCGGATGCTCATCAATAGGAAGCAGCGGTGCATTCGTTGCGGTCTGCACCCGCTTCAACGCCGTCGAAGCCAGCATTATGCCGCCGGAGGCAAACATGACCTTGGCCAGTGCCGTGGAAATAATGGCGGAAAAGACCGCATAAAAGGCGAAGTTGGTCACAAAACCGGCGAAATCCCCTGAAGCAATGGCAGATGGTGCAAGCAAAAGGGCTGCCGGCACCAAGAAAACAAATGCCCCCTCGGTAAATGTAAGATTTACAGACTGAGGTGTCTTACAAATCTTGCCCTGATACAGATCGGCCTTGGCGCTGTAATC
>JAFWWO010000003.1 GCA_017523325.1 Anaerotignum sp.
TGTCTGTCTGTCTGTCTGTCACGATTATGTGCGTTTTCTTGAATTTGTCAATGGTTTTCATCGCATTTCCCCCGGCAAAATCAAAGTTTTTTTCATCATTGATATAAAAAAACAGAATTCCCAGTTTTATGGTAAGTATAGCATATCAGCGAAGAAATCACAAGTTTTTTCTAAAAAAAGGCAAAAAAAGCGGCATGGCAAAAGCCGCGCCGCCTGTAAAAACCGACAATTTTTTTCTCGTAGGGGGTTTTCCTGTTTTTTATGCTCAAATTCGACTTATTTCATCAATCAGCTTTGCCTTCATCTGGCTCAGCTTGTCGGAAAGATCCACGGGCACGATATCCGGATTTTTCAAACGCAGATGCTCGCCCCAAAGGGTATCTTTTTCCTTGTCACAATATGCCTGTATATCCATGGTTTTGGGAGATTCATAAACCAGCTTGCCCTCCACAAATACAGGAACCAGCAATTCCCGCAAAGTATAGGTGCCGGCCTCCAAGGTCATATTCTTCCATTTTGCATTGGGGTCATAAATACGCAGAGGCTCATCCTCGCGGAAAGACTCCTCCTCCAAAGCAATCAAATCGGCTTTGATTTTGCCTGTTTTCTTATCATAAATGCGGTAGATTTTCTTGATACCGGGATTGGTCACTTTCTCCGGGTTATTGGACAGCTTGATTTTGGGCAGGAATTCACCATTTTCGCCTTCTTCCGCCGCCAACTTATACACACCGCCAAAGGCCGGGCAATCATCGGAGGTAATCAGCTTTGTACCTACGCCCCAAAGGCTGATTTTTGCCCCTTGCAGCTTCAAGCTGGTTATCAAATACTCGTCCAAATCACTGGAGGCACTGATAACCGCATCGGGGAAGCCGGCCTCCTCCAGCATCTCCTTCGCCCGCTTGGACAGATACGCCAAGTCACCGCTATCCAGACGAATACCGTAATTTTTCAGAGGGATACCTGCGGCACGCATTTCCCGAAATACCTGAATGGCATTGGGTACACCGCTTTTTAATGTATTATAGGTATCTACCAGCAAAAGGCAAGCATTGGGGAAAAGGCGTGCATATTCCCGAAAGGCAGTCAATTCATCGGGGAAGCTCATTACCCAGCTATGGGCATGGGTACCCTTTACGGGAACATCATACAGCTTACCTGTCAGCACATTACTGGTGCCGCAGCAACCGCCGATGACCGCCGCTCTCGCCCCTAACGTACCTGCATCGGGGCCTTGGGCACGACGCAGACCAAATTCCATGACGGGGTCTCCTTGGGCGGCGTGTACCACACGGGATGCCTTTGTGGCAATGAGGCTCTGGTGGTTGATGATATTCAACAATGCCGTTTCCACCAGTTGGGATTCAATAATCGGTGCTTTTATCCGCATCAAGGGTTCTTGGGGAAATACCACCGTTCCCTCCGGAATGGCATAAATCTCCCCGGTGAAGCGGAAATTACGCAAATAGGCAATAAAATCATCGGAAAACAAATTCAGCCCCTGCAAATAGGCAATGTCCTCATCGGAAAAACGCAGTCCTTCGATATATTCAATGGCCTGCTGTAAGCCTGCCGCAATGGCATAGCCGTTTCCACTGGGATTTTTTCTGTAAAACAAATCAAATACAACCTGCTTTTTATAAGCGCCTGTTTCATAGTAGCCCTGCATCATGGTCAGTTCATACAAGTCTGTCAGCAGTGCCAATTTTCTACCTTCCATTTTACTGTCTCCTTTTTCTCTAAAACAAGATACTTTTTCTTATTTTTTGCAAAAATAGGGTTTCCTATCCCTGCATATCGTATTGATTATACATATTTTTTTCAAAAAATGCAAAGTTTTTCCGCTTCATGATAGTATCAAAAATTTGTCACTTAACACTACCTATTCGTGGGCAAGGCAATTTTGAACGTGCCCTTTCCCGACAGCCGCCCTATTTTAATTGGGTTTATTGCCCTGCTGTTTGTATGTGTGTTCTTTTTATCGAAGGTCAACGAAAAATATACGAAATAGTAAAATCCCCTTTCTGCGGCATGACCGCAAAAGGGGATTATTTTTATACCATGTTTTTATCCTAGTTCCTTTTTCTATGTAACAA
>JAFWWO010000026.1 GCA_017523325.1 Anaerotignum sp.
CGGTACACGAAAAAGAGGAAACACATGGTCTTACTATTTTGATGCCGCCCATGTAGACGGGAAGAGAAAAAAGATTGAAAAAGGCGGGGACTCCCCGCCTTTTTTTGCAGCATTATTTCTTTTCCAGCACCGCAACGCTTCCCCTGCTGCTCACTTTGTAGCCCAGCAGCTCCGCCAAATCCCTGACGCTGATGTAATTGGTGCCATCTTTCAATATCCGCCGTACCTGTTTTTCTTGTCCGTTCACGATGATTTTGGTGTTTTCTACCACTTCTTTTTCCTCCGTTTCGTATGTAAAAATATCCTCTACCAATAGCCAATGGGTGAAATGATTTCGGTTCAACGGTACTTCCCGTACGCCATACGCACTGCCATCGGCGGCGATATAGTAGGGTACGCCGTTTTTCATACCCGTATAAATGCCGATATGCCCTTTCATCCAGACCAATGCCCCGACAGGTGCATTTTTTATGGTAGAAATCGGCTGTATTTTTGTGGCACGGCTTTTCCACTGCGCCGAACCCATTTGCACACCACAAGCCCACGATATTAAACCACTACAATCCACACAGACCTTTCCGATTTTATTACGGTCGCTATACCAAACCATATTACCGTAAAGCCGCCGCAAATAATCATAATTCGCCGCCGTCATGACCTGCCCCTTCATGCCGTAAACATAGGGCGTACCCATTTTGGAGCGGGCAAAGGCGACTAATGCCGCCCCTGTCATTTTACTCATCTCGCTCACCTCTGACCATCTGTTCCACCGCTTTATTCTCCGCCAGCATTTTCCGCATTTCTTCCAGAGATTCGTCTACCCAAATGCCAAAGGTATCAAAGGATACCGCCATAGCCACTGCCGGAAACCGCTGCACGAATAAATCATAGACCTGTCGCAGTTTCAGCTTGCCGGTGCCGCCGCCCAACTCCTTCTCGGCGTTCGTTACCGCCCAAAGCAGCCATTCTTTTATCTTTATTCTCGGGGCTTTTTGGGGCATTTTTGAAAAACGCCCGATGAAAATGCTCACCATTCCCGCCACCGCCAATAAAGCAATCATCATATACCAGTTCTCAACCAAAAATATCATCTTTTTCATCCTTTCTTTTTGTTTCTCGCTGTTTCTTCCGTTCCTCCTGCCGTCTGTCTTGTGCGGCTATCCAACGTTGAAATATGGTCATTATGCCGCAGATGCCCAATTCCGTACCGAAAATACGCAATGCGCTATCCACCACTGCGGATACGTCCCTGCCCCATGCCCCCAACATCATGCCTGCAACCACAACCATGACGCAAAACAGCAGAGAATACACCACAATGGTCGTCATGGTATCTCCATTGATTTTCCATCGTGAACCTCTTCTTTTTTTCCAGCTTTCCATTATACTCACTTCCCTTCTAAATCATGGGCGGATTTATTCAAATACTTTTCCAGTTTTTCATGGGCCTTTGTCACATTGCCGTTGGCGCCCAGCTGTCTTAAACCATCTAATGTCGCCAACAGACCATAGCACATGATGCACTGCTCCGCCTTAATCTCTTCGATTTCCTTATCCTGGCGTTTTTGCCGCTCCAGCCATTGCACAACCTTATACAGCATAGTGCCTACGGTGCCCAATGCCCCCAACAAAGCAACAAGCTTTAGCAATTCATCTCCACTGACATACATATTTCCTCCCCCTTTCCTTAAAAAAGCTTTACGCCGCCTCAGCCATCAATGCAGCCAACTCCAACAGTGCTTTACGCTGCATACGAAAAAACGTGGAGCGACTGATATACATTCTCAAGCAAATGGCTTCAATGGACAGCCTTTTTTGGTATTTCAGCCGCAGAAGCATTTCCTGCTCCCGCTCCAGCCTACGCACACATTGATCGATTCGCTCCTGCTGCCCCATCAGCCGAAGAATCTCCGCCTCAAGCACCTGCGCCCTTCGGCCATAACAAGCTGTTAATTCTGCCTGCGCCCCCTCTGACATCTGTGCAGCATCTTGCTTGAGCTTTTGAATTTGGGTCATCTCCTCCTGCAATATAGAGCAAAGACGGGCAGCATTTTTCCAGACCTCCAACTCCTGCTTGACCCTTTTCTCCCGATCATAGGCAACTGCTTTCTCCCCTGTGTTTTTTTGCATGTTATTTCCCCCTTCCCTGTTTTGTTTTACGTTTTAATCGTAATTTTTCGACAAAAAAATACAAACTTCACATTTCATTTTAATTTATGTCATATTTTTCGTCAAATCATTACGATTCCCCTGTGTATAGGCTTATTGTATTACGGTTTAATCGTTTTGTCAACGGTTTTATCGTAATTTCTTCACAAAAACTATTGATTTTGTTACGGAATTCCCGTATAATGAAAGCAAAGGAGGAATGGCATATGGTTTCTGACAATAATAAAGCCATTATGGCGAAAAATATTCAATATTATATGGATTTACATGGGAAAACCAGAAATGAACTTTGCAAAGCCCTAGATATCAAATACACCACATTGACCGATTGGGTCAAGGGCAATTCCTATCCCCGTATTGATAAAATCGAATTGATGGCACATTATTTCGGTATTGAAAAATCGGATTTGGTGGAGGACCACTCAAGGCTGCCCCGAAATGCCATTCCCTATACCCCACGGGCTACGGTTTCCGTGCCCTTGGTGGGCGCTGTCAACTGCGGCACACCCCTTTTGGCCATAGAAAATATTGAAGGCTATATCGAAACGCCGGCGGAGGATATCCATTCCGGCGAAACCTACTTCTGGCTTCGCGCCAAGGGCGACAGCATGGTTAATCTGGGGATTCATGAAGGGGATTTGCTCCTCATACGAAAGCAGGAGGACGTGGATAGCGGCGATATTGCCGTGGTGGCCATCAACGGAGATGAGGCTACCCTAAAACGGGTCATCAAAAAAGATAATGCACTGGTTCTCCAGCCGGAAAACCCCAACTATGAAACCAAAATATTCGTTGGGGAAGAAATGGAAAGCGTGATGATTCGGGGCAGGCTGATGAAACTGGAAAAGCGGTTTTGAGCTTGTATTGGTTGGGGGTATAGGTCAAGCGTCTAAAAAAGCGGATATTTCTATTTCGTATGATGCTTGGATTCCATAGCCGAACATAGGAATACACAGTATCCCAAAAACACCCCTCCCAAACGGGCGCATCTCTTGTAATGCCAACACAAAAAGCCCTTAGAAACCTTGATTTCTAAGGGCTTTTTTCATGCACTCTACAGGATTCGAACCTGCGGCCTTTCGGTCCGGAGCCGAACGCTCTATCCCCTGAGCTAAGAGTGCCTATGGGGTTGTCGGGCAACCCCTATGATAAAGAAACTGCATGGTCTATTTTACATGGAAAGCGGTTCCTTGTCAAATATTTCTGACCGCCTTTTTTGTCATTCCCCGCCGATTTCCACCGGTGGCAGGTGCCAGATTTCCTCCGCATACTGGCGAATGGTTCTGTCACTGGAGAATTTGCCGCTTTTTGCCGTGTTGCGAATGGCCATTTTCGCCCATTCCTCCCTATCCCGATAGGCTCTGTCAATATCTTTTTGGGCACGGGCATAATCGGCATAGTCCTCCAACACAAAATATTCATCGGCTCTGCCGCCAAAGCCCGAAAGCAGAGAATCATACAATTCACGGAACAGATTGAGATTGGGGTCAAAGGTGCCGTTAATCAGGCTGTTGAGTGCCATACGCACCTCTTGATTCATGTTATAAACCGACCAAGGGTCATAACCGGTCAGGTATTTTTGCTGTACCTCCTTAGCCGTCATACCAAAAATGAAAATATTCTCCTTGCCCACTTCTTCGCAAATTTCTACATTGGCGCCGTCCATTGTACCGATGGTAATCGCCCCATTGAGCATAAATTTCATATTGCCCGTACCGGAGGCTTCCTTACCGGCGGTGGAAATCTGCTCGCTGACATCGGCGGCAGGCATCAATTTTTCCGCCAGAGAAACCCGATAGTTCTCCAAAAAAACCACCTTGATTTTGCCGCCAATGGAGGCATCATGATTCACCACATCTGCCACGCTGTTGATAAGCTTTATAATCTGCTTCGCCCGTTGGTAGCCTGCGGCGGCCTTTGCACCGAAAATAAAGGTACGGGGTACCATATCCAGCCCCGGGTTCATACGCAGCTGATTATACAGCCCAATGATATGCAGGATATTCAACAACTGCCGTTTATACTCATGGAGCCGCTTTACCTGTATATCAAATATGGAATCAGGGTCTACCTCTATCCCCTTTGCCTCCCAAATATATTTCGCCAGCCGCTCCTTATTCTCCCGTTTAATCTGTATAAAGCGGTGGCGGAAGTCCTCATCCTCCACAAAGGGCAGCAAATGCTCCAACTCGTCCAGATTGGTAATCCAGCCCGTACCGATTTTTTCACTGATGAGCCCTGCCAGCTTTGGATTGGCATGGAGCAGCCATCTTCTTTGGGTAATGCCGTTGGTTTTATTATTGAACTTTTCCGGATTTAATTCATAAAAATCCCGCAATTCCTGATATTTCAAAATCTCCGTATGCAGAGCCGCAACACCATTGACGGAATGACTGCCCACAATGGCAAGATGCGCCATACGAATTTGTCCGTCGGCAATCAGAGCCATACTGCGGATTTTTTCCGGATCGTTGCCGTAGCGTTCCACCAATTCCATGCAAAAACGGCGGTTAATCTCCTCCACAATTTGATAGATACGAGGAAGCAGGCGGCTAAACAGCTCCACGGGCCATTTTTCCAATGCTTCGGACATGATGGTATGGTTCGTGTAGCCACAGACCTTCTTGGTAATCTCCCATGCCTGTGTCCAAGGCACATCGTTTTCGTCCACCAATACCCGCATCAACTCCGCCACAGCCATACTGGGATGGGTATCGTTCAGCTGGAACGCCACTTTTTCCGGCAGAATATCAAAATCACTATGGCGTTTTTTGAAACGGTCAATGACCCGCTGTACCGTTGCGGAAATGAAAAAATACTGCTGGCGTAACCGCAACTCCTTGCCCTGTATATGTTCATCGGCCGGGTAAAGCACATCTGTCAGAGTGTTTGCCAAAATCTCCTCCTCCGCCGCTTTTTGATAGTTGCCTTCATTGAAGGATTTCAAATCCAGACGGTTTTTCGCCTTTGCCTCCCAAAGGCGGAGGGTATTGACTGTGCGGTTGCCATAGCCCACCACGGGATAATCATAAGGCACTGCCATAACAGACTGGTAATTTTCCTGCACATAGCGGTATTCCCCGTTGCCCTTGGGCACGGCACGGACATTCCCGCCGAATTTGATTTCTACGGCATATTCACTGCGCTTGATGCCCCATGGGTCACCCTCCTCCAGCCAGTTATCCGGTGCCTCCACCTGATAGCCGTTTTCGATACGCTGTTCAAAAATACCGTAATGATACCGTATGCCACAGCCATAGGCAGGCAGGGAAAGAGTGGAAAGAGAATCTAAAAAGCAGGCCGCCAGCCTGCCCAGACCGCCGTTGCCCAGCCCCGGATCCGGCTCTGCCTCCTCCACTCGGTTATAATCAACACCCAATTCCTGAAAAACCTCCCGCACCTCGTCGAACATTTCCAGATTCATCAGGGTATTGCCGAAAAATCGCCCCATCAAAAATTCCATAGAAAGGTAATAAACTACCTTCACGTCCTTTTCGTAATACACATCATGGGTTTTCATCCAGTTTTCCGTAATCACGTCCCGCACGGCAAATACCGTAGCCTGATATATCTCCTCCGAGGTGGCATGTTCCAGTGTCTTTCGGTAAAGCGTCTTTACGTTTTCCCGTATCATATTTTTCAGTTCTTCTTTTCCCAGAGCAAATGCGCCCATACTGACCCCCTTCGGACTTCTTTTTCATGGAAATCCTGTTTTTCCGATAATTTCTTAACACGACCTTATTTTGATACAAAACTTTATTTATCATACCAAAAAATTGGATGTTTTGCAATTTTACCGAAGCCCCTCAGCAGAAAAAACCGCCAAAGTAAGCCGTACCCAGAAGAAAGCCACTGCCACCCAAAAGGGCCAGCAGAAGCTGTTTCCGCAGGGGAATCTCCTCCGGCAAAATGCCACAGCAGGCGGCATATAGGCCTATACCGCCGAAAAATGCAAGCGCGCAAGCCCCTACTGCCGAAAGAGGGCTTTTTTGCATAAAATAAAAAGCCGTCACCGCCGTAAAAAGAAAGGCCGTTGTCAGAGCGCCCATTTTCTGCCCCTTTTCCAACAACACCCCTCCAATCACCCCAAGGGCGGACAGCAGAACTGCACCGTAAAAATATCCGCTTTTCATAGCGAAGGGCAATATGCAAAAGCACAGCAATGCCAGAAAATAACCATCCAAAAAACAACGGGCGGCGTCAGCGGTTTCCTTCCGCTTTCCTGCCACCCAAGCCAAAGCCCAATATATACCACAGGGAATCCCCCAAAATAAATGCTGCATTTTTCTCCCTCCGTCTGCACCCACTTTTTACTAACATATGGCACAAAGACGGTCTGTATGTGCATTTCCTTCAAAATGCAAAAAGGATACCGATAGCCCCACTGAGGGCAATATAAAAAACAGGGTGCTTTTTCCAACGGCTCGTAGCAACGCAAAGCACCACAAACAATATCAATTCTTTCCAGCCGATTTGACTGCCTAATGCGGCAAACTCCAATTCTCTGAAAGAAGCGGAATGGAACAATGCCCCTATCAGTACGCCAAAGCCCGCTGCCCCAATCAGCCCCGTTACCGCAGGACGCAGACCATAAAAGGTATATTCCACATATTTATTGCTGCGGAATTTTTCCAGAAAGCCGGAAATAACGAGGATAATGACTAAGGAGGGGAGCACCAACCCTACCGTAGCAAAAATACTGCCCATCACCCCGCTATGCTGAAAGCCTGCATAGGTGGCCATATTGACCCCCAAGGGCCCCGGTGTGGATTCGGACACGGCAATCATATCCGGAATTTGTTCCGGAGAAAACCAAGGGTATTTTTCCGCCAAGCGATACAAAAAGGGCAGTGTCGCCAAGCCGCCGCCGACGGAGAACAGCCCGATTTTCAAAAACTCATAAAACAGCACCAAAAGCTCCATCATGGCTTTTTGCCCTCCCTTCCCACGGAAACGGCAATACCTAATATACCCGCCGCCAGCACAATCCAAATCGGCGAAAGGCGTACCCAAAGGGAAAGCAAAAATGCCGCCGCCGCAATCAAGATACAAACGGTATCTACCACGGATTTTTTCCACATTCCGATAACAGCATGAAAAATCAGCACACTGACCGCCACACGGATACCGCCGAAGGCATGCTGTACCACCGCCAGTTCGGCAAAATTTTGCAATGCTGCGGCTATCACCATAACGATAATCAGCGAGGGAAAAATACTGCCCAATGTAGCCGCAACAGCACCGGCAATGCCCTTTTGCTTATAGCCGATGAATGTGGCGGTATTGACGAATATTATCCCCGGCGTGCATTGGCCGATGGCAAAATAATCCAGCACTTCATCTTCTGTCGCCCATTTTTGCTTTTCCACCACTTCTTTTTGCAGCATGGGCAGCATAGCATAACCGCCGCCAAAGGTAAAACCGCCGATTTTGCAAAATGTGCTGAATAATATCCATAATTCCTTCATATCTCTATCTCCTTACGGAAAACCTTACGCCTCTGTGCCGCCCTCTTTCAGCTTTTCCATCTGGTCTGTGGTCACCAATGCGTCCATGACTTCGTCCAAATCGCCGTCCAATATGGCGTCGATTTTATGCAGGGTCAGGCCGATGCGATGGTCGGTCACTCTGCCCTGAGGGAAGTTATAGGTACGGATACGTTCACTTCTGTCACCCGTTCCTACTTGGGAACGGCGGTCTGCAGAAATGGCGGCATCATGGGCTTGCCGCTCCCGCTCGTACACACGGGCATACAGCACCTTCCACGCCTGCTCCTTATTTTTCAACTGGGATTTCTCATTCTGGCACGACACCACGATACCCGTCGGGATATGGGTCATACGCACAGCGGAATCTGTCGTATTGACACACTGCCCACCGTTGCCCGAAGCACGGAATACATCGATACGCATATCGTTTCTGTCAATGTGCACATCTACCTCCTCCGCCTCCGGCAGTACGGCTACCGTCACCGTGGAGGTATGGATTCTGCCGCCGCTTTCTGTGGTCGGGATACGCTGTACCCGATGGACACCGCTTTCGTATTTCAGGCGGGAATAGGCGTTTTTCCCTGCAATCATAAAAGAAATTTCCTTGAAACCACCCAAATCGCTTTCATTGGCGTTCATCACTTCTATCTTCCAATGCCGCCGCTCTGCATAGCGGGCATACATACGGAATAAATCTCCCGCAAATAACGCCGCCTCATCACCGCCGGCACCGCCCCGAATTTCCACAATGACATTCTTCTCATCGTTGGGGTCTTTGGGAATCAAAAGCAGGGTCATTTCTTTTTTGAGAATCTCCAGCTTATCTTTATTCTCCGCCAGCTCCTCCTTGACCAATTCCCGAAAGTCCTCCTCCAGCTTATCGCCCAAAAGGGCAAGTCCTTCGTCAATGGCATTTTTTACAGTTTCATACTCCCGATATTTTTCCACAATCGGCGTCATATCGCTGTACTCTTTCATCAGCTTTCGCCATTCCCCTTGATTGGCGATAATATCCGGGTCATTGACCTGCACCGATAAATCCGTATATTTCTCTTCAATTTCCGCCAAACGTGCGAACATTGCTTTCACCTCCCATAGGGCTTTTGCCCCAATGCCACTCTATCCAGCCCCGCCAAATCCTGCCGGATTTGTGTTTGGACGAAGCCATTTTCCTGCAACAGGGCAAGCAATGCCGCCCCCTGATGATATCCTATCTCAAAAAACAGCCAGCCGCCGTCCCGCAGCCAGGTCTGACTCTCTTTGATAATACGGCGGTAAAAATCCAAGCCGTCCTTGCCGCCGTCCAAGGCGTTATGGGGCTCAAATTCCCGTACCTCTTCCATTAAGCCTGCAATCTCCCCTTGGGGGATATAAGGCGGGTTGGAAACAATGGCGTCCAATTTACCCCGCCGGCTTTGGGAGAAAGCCGCAAACAAATCGCTTTCCCAAAACTCCACGGCAACACCGTTTCTCGCCGCATTTTTTCGTGCATATTCCAAGGCTTTCGGGCTGATGTCCAACGCCAGAATTTCTCGAAAATCGCCGTATTTCCCCAAACTGACGGGAATACAGCCGCTGCCCGTACCCATATCCAATACAGTTTGCAGCGGGTTCGTTTCCGCCTGTTCTTTCTGCTTCTCCAAAACGGTTTCCACCAGAACCTCCGTATCCCCTCGGGGAATCAAGACCCCTTCTCCTACGAAAAAGGGCAGGCCCATAAACTCCCATTCTCCCAGAATATATTGCAGGGGACGGCCCCTCTCCCGTTGGTTCAGCATTTCCTCATAAGTATTGACACATTCCGCCGAAAGCCATTCCTCCCGCCGCAAAAATAAAGCCGTTCGGGAATACCCGGCGGCTTTTTCCAGCAAAATTTCCGCCTCAAAAGCATAGTTTTCCTTTCCTGCGCCTTTCAGACGGGCTTTTCCCTCCTTCAGGGCTTCGCCCAGGGTTTTATTCCGGTTCATCTTCCAGAACCCCTTTCATAGCGGCAATGGCACATTCTATCTGGCTGTCATCGGGCTCTGCTGTGGTCAGTTTTTGCAGGCAAAAGCCGGGATAGCTGACAATTTGCACCAATCGGCTCTCCGAATTGCCCGCCCAACGAATGACCTCATAAGAAACCCCCGCAATAAAGGGTACCAGCAGGATTCTCGTCACCAGACGCAGAAGTATGGCATCTGTCCGCACAAAAAAGAACACCACCATACTAATGAGCATGACAAACACCAGAAAGCTGGTGCCGCAGCGTTTATGCAGTCTTGTGCAGGGGCGGACGTTCTCTACCGTCAGCTCCTGTTCGCTTTCAAAGCAGTTGATGGTTTTATGCTCCGCACCATGATACTGGAATACCCGCTTGATTTCCTTGGTACGGGAAATCAGAAACATATACAAAAGAAAAATAGCAATACGAAGCAGCCCTTCGATAATACCCAATGCCCATACCGGCACGAAAGTCTTAAAAAAGCTTCCCAGCCACACGGGCAACAGGAAAAACAGCCCCATTCCCAGCACAAGGGAAAGGCATACACTGAAATAAATGAGGATATCGTTGATTTTATCCCCCAGCTTATCCTGCAAAAACTGCTCAAAGGGGCTCAGCTCCTCTTCTGCCCAATCCTCTCCGGCAATTTCCGCCGAGCGCATGAGAATTTTTGTCCCCATTACCAAAGAATCCCAAAATGCAGAGATGCCGCGAAAAACCGGCAGGCGAAACAGGCTTTTTTTGCCTAAGCCGCTCACTTCCTTCTTTTCCACCGTAATGCCCCCATCGGGATTACGCACGGCCATGGCATATATTTGCTTTCCACGCATCATGACGCCCTCAATGACCGCCTGACCGCCGATATTGGTCCGTTTCATATTCTTCCTCCTTCGTAAAAAACGTATGACAGGTGTCTTCTCGTAAAAAAACAGCCCCCTGCTTCCTTACGACAAGCCGCCTTACCCATTCCCATTTTTTGAAAAAAAGGGCGGGACAATCCAGCCCCAACCCTTTTGTTTGCGTAAATTAGCTTCTGCCGTATTTCTTGTTGAATTTTTCCACTCTGCCGCCGGCTTCCAACAAAAGCTTCTGGCTGCCTGTGTAGAAAGGATGGCACTTGGAGCAAACCTCGACTCTGATTTCATCTTTTGTAGAGCCTGTGGTAAACTCATTGCCGCAGTTGCATCTTACCTTTACCTGTTTGTACTCAGGATGGATTCCTTCTCTCATTTTTGTTCACCTCATTCTTCGTTTTGTTGATCAATAATCTACGTTATTTATAGACAACGGAGGTATTATAGCACAGTTCTATTGTTTTTGCAACAAAAAATCTGCAAAAATCCTTTATTTTTCGAATAAGCCCAGGGTTTTTTCCCAAACCGGCAGTCGTTCCATAAAATCTTCGTTGGTCTTGGTTTTCTGCATCAGGTCAAAAAAGCCTTGGGTCATTTCCAAATTTGTCATACTGCCTGCCATACGCCGCAGGGCATAATTGCACTCCAATTCCTTTTGGCTGAGGAGTTTTTCCTCCCGCCTTGTGCCGGATTTGGCAATATCCACCGCAGGGAAAATACGCCGCTCTGCCAGTCGTCTGTCCAGCACCAGCTCCATATTTCCCGTGCCCTTAAATTCCTCAAAAACCACCTCGTCCATTTTACTGCCCGTTTCCACCAACGCCGTGGCAAGAATGGTCAGGCTGCCGCCCTTTTCGATATTTCTTGCCGCACCGAAAAACCGCTTTGGCATATACAACGCCGCCGGATCCAGCCCGCCGGAAAGGGTACGTCCACTGGGAGGAATGGTCAGGTTATAAGCCCTTGCCAAGCGGGTGATGCTATCCAGAAGAATCACCAGATCCTTCCCCTGCTCCACCATGCGCTTTGCCCGCTCCAGCACCATTTCCGTCACCCGTTTATGATGCTCCGGCTCCTCATCAAAGGTGGAATAAACAATCTCCACCTGCTCCCCCTCAATAGAACGCTGTATGTCCGTTACTTCCTCGGGACGCTCGTCAATGAGCAATACAATAAGGTGTACTTCTTTATGGTTTTGGGTAATGGCATTTGCCATTTGGGTCAGCAAAATGGTTTTGCCCACTTTCGGCGGTGCCACAATCATGCCCCTTTGTCCCTTGCCTATGGGAGCAATCAGGTCAATAATCCTGCCGGAAAGCGAACCTCTGCCCGTTTCCAAGCGGAGCTTTTCTTCCGGATAAATAGGGGTCAAATCTTCGAAATTGGGGCGTTTTACCGCCTGTTCCGGCCTGTCCCCATTGACGGATTGGACAAACAGCAATGCACCGTATTTCTCCCCCTCTCTGGCAGGACGCAGGTTTCCCCGCACCGCATCTCCCGTTTTCAGGTGAAACCGCCGTATCTGAGAGGGGGAAATATAAATATCGTTGCTGCCGGGCAGGAAATTATCCCGCCGCAAAAAGCCATAGCCGTCCGCCATGACCTCCAATATGCCTTCCCCTACCTCGCTTTGCTCCAGCAATCGTTCCTTCGGGGGCTGTTCTGTGGGATTTTGTCGCTTTTCGTCGAAATTTGCGGCAGAAAAATCGGAAGCAGTCCCCGAGGGTACCTCCTCCTGCGACTGCTTTTCCTTGATTTTCTCTATCAATTCCGTTTTTCTGAGAGAGGAAATGGACAAAATGCCCATTTCCTTCGCCATACTTTTTAATTCCGCAAGCGTTTTTTGTTCCAATGCCTGACTCATGCCATTCTCCTATTCTTTATGCTTGAGGGATTTTCAGCTTTGCTCCCACTCTCAGCGTTTCGCCTTCCTTCATGCCGTTGGCATCGAGAATTTTCTGATAGTCTGCACCGTTGCCCAATGTTTTCTGGGCGATGGTCCACATGGTATCCCCCTGCTGAATGGTATATTCGGAAGAAGAATCACTGCTAGTGCTGTTTTCGGAGCTGTTTGTATCGTTATTTTCGGGTTTATTTTCTGTGGTAGTGCTGCCGGAAGGGTTTTTCAGCTTTTCCAACTCTTCCTCTACCTTCATTTTTTCCATCTGTATCTGCTCATATTTTTCTTTATAGTTCTGGCTCTGGGCCAATTGATTTTTGGCATCCTCCAACTGGCTGCCCAGACTGACGGTGCGGAAAATCAAAAACAACAGCAACAGAACTGCCAAAATGCCTACAATCAACGGCAGTTTCGGTATTCCGCCTTCATAGTACTCATCGTCATCATACTCATCATCATAGAGGTTATCCAAATGCTCCCGTTTTGCCCGTTCGTCAAAATCTACATCTTCATAGCGGGGGCGTCTATCCTTCCCTCTGCTCATATCATCGAATAGCGGAACTTCCTTTTCCCGTTTTGCTTTTTTCCGCTTGCCGGAGGTCTGTACGTTGACCTCCTCCACCTTTTTGGACTTTTTCTTGGCAGGCATCACGCTGACATACTGTATGCCATCGTCATAATCCTCCTGATCCATACGGTTGCCCTTAGGGGCATAGGAATCCTCGGAAAAATGCTCCGCATTTCTGCTGCGGCGGGGAGAAACATAGCGGGTCGGCTCACCTTCCTGCTGGGGCGCTTTGCTGATTTCATTGATTTCACTGCTTATCTGCTGCATTCTTGCCTCGCGGATTTCCTCTACATCTTCCCGCCTGCGGCGACGGCTGCGGTGTGCAGTATCTTCCCCATCTTTCTTTGCGGAAAAGGGATGCGTCTGCATCAGAATATCCACCACTTCCTTAGGTAGGTCACTATACAAATCATCATAGCCCTTACCGTTTGTATTATCAAATTTATCGTTACTCATATTGTACCTCCACGGTTTTATGTTTTCTTCCTTATTTTAGATGCAAATTACACCACATATTTTTTTTATTTTACATTTTTCCCGCAGAAGTGTCAATAAAACCAAGGCTTTTTCATAAAAAAGTAAGAACTGCCGCCGATTTTCCCCCGCAAAGCCCCTTTTTATCCGCCGAAAAAAACAAACGGCCTGCGCCGGCAGAGGGGCCCCCGCCGCCTGCCATGCACACTTTTTCCTTCCACTGCATATAAAAATGAAAAGAAATGACGGAATTATCCTCTTTACATCTTCCCGATAATTCATTATACTATACTATATTTCCAAAAGATTGTGTTGTGGGAAAAGCATGACCGTTTCCTTCTGAAAGAGAAAAGGGAGTGATACCATGAAAATTGAAAAAGTCAGCGAAAACCAACTGAAACTCACCCTGACGAAAGCCGATCTGGTGGAAAGAGATATTAAACTGGAGGATTTGATCCACCCCTCCGAAAAAACCCAAAAGCTATTCCATGAAATTATGGAGCAGGCATTGGATGAATACGATTTTATCTCCGAAAATACACCTCTGATGGTAGAGGCCGTGCCTGTCGGTATGGACGGCATCATGATCATCGTCACAAAGGTGACCAATAAAGAAAAGGGCGAATCCTCCGGAAGTATGCTGGGGCAGGCTCGGGAAATGCGCCGTTGGAAGAAAAAACCTCTGGATACGCCGGAGCATGAAAGCACAGAAAACGGCGATATCCTCATCTATTCCTTCCCTACGCTGGACGATGTAATCCATGTCAGCCTGCGGCTGGAGGAAAGCTGGAAAGGCAACAGCAGTCTTTATAAAAACGATGGAAAGTATTTCCTTGTTTTGCAGGGGGATACCTATACCGCCGAAGAAATCGAAACCGCCGATGATTTGGAACTGGTTTTGAAGGAATACGGTCAGAAACATATTTCCACACCGCTGGCGAAATATTATCTTCTGGAACACGGGGAAATCCTGATTGAAGATAGGGCAGTAAAAACACTGGCAAAAACTTTTGGGGAATAAACAGAAACAGGGAGTATCCTTAGCAAGCAGGATTCGCCCTGTTTTTTTTGTACTTATTCCACTTCAATCTCCGCAAAAAACCGATACAGCCCTTCCAGCCGTTTCCATTTCTCCGCCAGCACACGGGGCAGCTCCGGAGAAAACAGCATCTCCTCAATGGGACCATCGGCACGCACCACAATATCCTTTTTGCAATACCAGCTTTGTAAAAGCGGGGCGAGGGTTTCGTTTTTGATTTTTTTATATTCCTCGCCGTCCAAAGAAAAAACCCCATCTTTTTCTATTTTCTTGGCGATCCGTAAAAATGCTGCCGGATTCCCCTCCAGTTTTTTGCGGTATGCCGTCAGGTAGGCCGGTGTGGCACAATACATTCCCATGCCATGGGTATATCCCTCCGGATTCAACTCAAAATAAAAGGCGGGACGCAGCTTCCAGTTGGTACCGATGGTGTTTCTGTCATAAAATACCACCCAGCGGCAGGAACGGTAAGGGCTTTTATCCTTGGAAAAGCGAATATCCCGATTGATACGGGAAACAGAATAACTCACCGCTTCCCCGCAAAACAGATGGCTCTGCTCCGCCAAATCCGCCGCCAAACGGTCAAAGGGGTCTTTCAGTACCCGCTTGTAACGTGTTCTGTTTTCCTCCATCCATTCCTTATGATTATTCATCCGCAGTTCCCATAAAAAATCTATGGTTTCCGGCAGAAAACCTTCAAACTTTTCCATACCTTCGCCTTCCTTTCTCTGCAAAACCCGCAAAAAATTGAAAGCCCTAAACCCACAAAGGCTTAAGGCTTTGTTCATCTTTTGTATATTTATAAAATTATCTTTTGTAAGCTTTATTATAGAAAACAAGAATTAAAATTCCATTTTCTCCTTCAAATAGCCCACCAATTCGTCAATGGGCATTCTTACCTGCTCCATAGTATCTCTATCCCGAACGGTCACGCTCCGGTCATTTTCGGAATCAAAATCATATGTGATGCAGAAGGGTGTACCGATTTCGTCCTGTCTTCTGTAACGCTTACCGATGGAGCCCGCCTCGTCATAATCGCAGTTAAATTCCTTCGCCAGCATTGCATAAACCGCCTGTGCCTGTTCCCCCAGCTTTTTGGAAAGAGGCAATACTGCCGCCTTTACAGGTGCAAGCGCCGGGTGGAAGTGCATCACCGTTCTCACATCGCCTTCGCTGACTTCCTCCTCCCCATAGGCATCGCACAAAAATGCCAATGTCACACGGTCAGCACCAACCGAAGGCTCAATGCAATAGGGAATGAATTTTTCGTTCTTTTCCTGGTCGTAATAAGTCATATCCTGACCGCTGGTATTCTGGTGGGAGGTTAAATCAAAATCGGTTCTGTCGGCGATGCCCCATAGCTCGCCCCAGCCGAAGGGGAATTTATACTCAATATCCGTCGTGCCTGCGCTGTAATGAGAAAGCTCTTCTTTGGAATGATCTCTTAATCTGATATTTTCCTCTGTCATATTCAGCTTCAACAGGAATTCCTTGCAATAATTCCTCCAGTAAGTCAGCCATTCCAAATCCGTACCGGGCTCGCAGAAAAACTCCAGCTCCATCTGTTCAAATTCTCTGGTACGGAATGTAAAGTTCCCCGGTGTAATCTCGTTACGGAAGGATTTCCCGATCTGACCGATACCAAAGGGCAGTTTTTTTCTGGCAGTTCTCTGTACATTCTTGAAGTTTACGAAAATACCCTGTGCCGTTTCGGGACGGAGATATACGGTATTTTTTGCATCCTCCGTTACGCCCTGAAAGGTTTTGAACATCAGGTTAAACTGGCGGATATCCGTAAAATTATGGGCGCCGCAGGAAGGGCAAGCCACCTGATTATCGTCCACAAATTTCTTCATTTCCTCATTGCTCCAGCCGTCAACCACAACCTCCGGCATATCGTGGGTTTTCATATGGTCCTCAATCAGCTTATCGGCACGGAAACGCTCCTTACATTCCTTACAATCCATCAAAGGGTCACTGAACCCACCCACATGACCGGACGCTACCCACGTCTGGGGGTTCATCAGTATGGCACAGTCTACGCCCACATTATATGGGCTTTCCTGAATGAATTTCTTCCACCATGCCTTTTTCACGTTATTTTTCAGCTCCACACCGATGGGGCCGTAATCCCATGTATTGGCAAGCCCGCCGTAAATTTCAGAGCCGGGATATACAAAACCTCTGTTCTTTGCCAATGCCACAATTTTTTCCATAGATTCTACTGCCATATTTTTTCCTCCTCGCTTTATTTTGTATCCATATTGCGTTCGAGGAACGAAAGCGTATAAAAAAAGCTCCCGTACCTCGCCATACAGCAAGGGACGAAAGCATCTGTATCTTCCGCGGGTCCACCCTCGTTGACCGATACAATCGTACCGACCCGCTCTTGTGAAAAGCCTGCTCCAAAGCGCCCTTCTCTGCCTCCTATTGCCGCCTTGCACCAACCGCCGGCTCTCTGAAAATACTCCGCAGATACTCCTCTTTTTCATCGCAGTTATGAATTTGAAATTTATGCTAACACGTTTCCCCTGTTTTTGTCAAGGGAAAATTTTGCTTTTTTTGAAATTTTTCTTTCGCCCGAGGTCAAAACTCCACCATACACAGACATTTCGCCCTTTTCCTACGCAAAAAAATCTCTGCTTTTCAACCGCAGACCCATATGTACGTCCATATATTCCCGCAGTATGACACCCAACTGTTCCAAGGCCTCCGGCGAAAGCTGAAAGCCGAATACCTGCCTGCCCTCCCGCTCCAGCACAAAGGCAAAGGCCTGGCGAACGGCTTCGGATACCAATCTGCTTTCTTTCGTCCGATGGTCGGGGCAGAAAAAAGCCCCCGGCCTGCCGTCAAAATACAGCGGACCCTCCGCCCGCTCACAAACGGCACAGGCCTCCGGTGCAAACAGACCGGACAGCTGCAGCAGCTTTAATTCAAAAATACGGGAAATCAGCTTTGGCGGCAGAGTGCCTTTTTCCATGACCAAAAAGGCATAATATAACAATTCCAAAACCGCGTTCTGCTCCATACCCTCAGGGCAGGTACGCTCCACCAGCTCTGCCAGATAAACCGCCTCCGCCAGCTTTTCCATATCCGTCCGCGGGCCGTAAAAGCTGTGCAACAACTCCGCCTGCGTCACGGAAGTAAAGCCCTTCCCCGTATAAACCACAAAATCGGCATAGCAGAACAGCTGTGTTGCCGCCAAAAGCTTGCTCTTGGCATTTTTCGCCCCACGGGCAGACAGCAGGACCCGCCCCAAGCCCTTCGCCAGTACCACCAGCTGCTTGTTGCTCTCTCCCTTTATCCGCTCCCCTATGACGATTCCTCTTAGCTTCTCTGTTCCCATTGCCGACCTCGTTCTTAGTAAAATTGTTTATATTTTGAGCTTTCCGCTATCCGCCGGCGAGGGTTCGGCTCCCGGTTTGCCGCTCTTTGGCGATAACGCAGGTAATCCTCCACCTGTCCCGTCTGCATAAATCTCTGCCAATCCTTCCGTTCCTGTTCACGCATATTGCCAGCCCCTTTCCTTCCCTCTTAGCATGGAGAAAAAAGGGGGAATCATACTGCTAAAATCTTTCCAGAAAAGAGGTGATTTCACCCTCAAACTCCCACAAAAGCCGCCGTCCCTCGGTTCATTATACAAAAACTGTATTTTCATCATACACGGCAGGGCAGTATCCGAAAATATGCACTTTCAGATATTCTTTTTATCATATCCAAAATTTTTCAGCAGGAAATCGCTGTCCCGCCAGTCCTTTTTGACCTTCACCCACAGCTGTAAATAAATAGGTGTACCCAACAACCGCTCCATATCATACCGTGCCGTGGAGCCGATTTTCTTCAGCATACTCCCCTGCTTCCCGATGATAATGCCTTTATGGGACTCTCGCTCGCAATAAATGGTCGCCTCCACGTCCACCATGTTTTGGTTCTGGCGTTTCTTCATGGACATAATCTCCACAGCGATGCCATGGGGAATTTCGTCCTGCAGCAAATACAGTGCCTTCTCCCGTATAATTTCCGATGCAATCTGCCGCTCCGGCTGGTCCGTCACCATATCCCCGGGGAAATACTGGGGTCCCTCCGGCAGATATTTACGAATGACCTCCAAAAGGGTATCCGTATGACTCCCTTTTAGGGCGGATATGGGTACAACCTCCGCAAAATCATATAGCCTGCTGTATGCCGCAATGACCGCAAGCAGCTTCTCTTTTTCTACCGTATCAATTTTATTGATAACCAATACCACCGGCGTCTTTACATTCTTCAGCCGCTCTATCACATAGCGGTCCAACTCCATGACCTCTTCCGTAGGCTCAATGAGCATCAGCACCACATCCACCTCGTTAAAGGTATTCTCCGCCGAACGCACCATAAATTCCCCCAGCTTATGCCTGGGCTTATGAATCCCCGGGGTATCCAAAAATACGCACTGAAATTCCTCCCGTGTCAGGATACAGGTGATTTTATTACGGGTGGTCTGGGGTTTATGGGAGGTAATGGCGATTTTCTCCCCAATCAGGCAGTTCATCAGCGTGGATTTCCCCACATTGGGTCTGCCTACCAAAGAAACAAATCCGGAATAGAATTTTTTCATGCCTGTTCCTCCAACGCCTTTCTTGCCGCTTCCTGCTC
The DNA here is from genome assembly GCA_017523325.1 of Anaerotignum sp. Classification (GTDB taxonomy): domain Bacteria; phylum Bacillota; class Clostridia; order Lachnospirales; family Anaerotignaceae; genus Anaerotignum_A. The sequence continues at coordinate 19,113 of JAFWWO010000026.1, forward strand.
CGCCAGAAATTCCTTCTCCTTGGCCTCCCAATCCTGCTGCATGGAAAGCAAAAGCACATATTGCAGCCATCTGTCATTTTTCGTGTCAATATCCTCTTGGGTCAAGCCTTTCAAAAGAGTCAGCGCCTGATAATATTTCATGCCGTTTTCCGCCGTCATATATTCGGACTGCATACCCAGTACGATGCAGATTTTATTGGGCAGGCGGTATCTTCTGATTTCCTCCTGCACGCCTTCTGTGCTTTTGCCCAATCTCTGCATGAACTCCATGGCGTTTTTATAATGCACAATATATTCGCTCTCCAATATTTTTACCCGTTGGGCGCCCCATTTCTCCTCGATATATGCCACAACCTCCTCCATGGTTTTGGCATTGGGCTTTAAGTCTATATCCGCAAATTTTGCCTTTAAGGCGTCCAATCCTTTTGTATCCATATCCATTCCTCCTGTTTTGATTTATGTATGATATTCTTCCCATTTTGCCCGAATGGCTTTCATATCCTCCCATGCGGGGCGTTTCTTCGTTTCATCACGCAAAAGTGCCGAGGGATGATACGTCGCCAGCATATGATACCCTTTTCGTTCAAACCATTGCCCCCGCTGTCGGGTGATGCGAAACTCCGGATCAATAATTGCCGTAGCCGCAATCCGCCCCAGGCAAACAATGATTTTCGGCCGAACCAGCAACAGCTGATACCGCAGGTAGCTCAAACACGCTGCTTTCTCGTCCTCATGGGGGTCACGGTTGCCCGGCGGGCGGCATTTCACCACATTGGCGATATACACGTCCTCCGGAGAAAAGCCCACGCTTGCCAGCATTTTATCCAACAGCTGCCCCGCAGGCCCCACAAAAGGCAAGCCCTGCAAATCCTCCTGCTGTCCCGGGCCCTCGCCCACAAAAAGTATATCCGCCTTTCGGTTGCCCTTGCCGATGACCACATGGGTACGCATTTCCCAAAGCCTGCATTTTTTACAGGAGCGACACGCACCCTCTAATATTTCCCAGCTTTTTTCCGCCATAACAAATCCTTCTCTTTCTTCCGTCCTTACCGCAGGGTATATTCCCGCAGGGCACTTACCGCCAATGCCGCAAAACTTCCGCCTGCACCCCAATCGAAGCGGAAAATCATACCGTTTCCACCACCGCCGGCAGCAAGGTGTACCTTCGTTGCCTCCTCCAGATTATCCGCCAAAAAGGTCAGTGTCGCCCGGTTAGAGGAACGCATATAATATTTTTCAAATACTACCATAACAATTTCCTTGCCGTTGGGCAATATTCTTCTATATTCGTCCAAAATTTCTCCCGAAAAAGAAGTCCCCACGGCATTTTTTACTTTCTCCGCCGCTTCCGCAGGCGAAAGGAAAACATAAAAATCCTGAATTTCCATCCGACACCTCATTTCATATCCACACGGCCAAAGCCCATCGGCAACAGCTCTTCCACGGAAAAACGCTTCATGCCCTTTTCCTCGCTATCCAAAATCACTGTACCATGGGGCATAAATTCAAACAATACCTGTCGGCAAATGCCGCAGGGCGCAGCATAGTCCCCACTGCTTGCCACAATGGCAATCTTTTCAAACTCCCGCACGCCCTCGGAAACCGCCTTAAACACCGCCGTCCGCTCGGCACAATTCGTAGCGCCGTAGGAGGCATTTTCAATATTGCAGCCCAAGAATACCCTGCCATCCTTCGCCAGCAAAGCTGCCCCTACCCGGAATCGGGAATAGGGCGCATAGGCAAATCCCATGGCTTTTTTCGCCATATCTACCAATTCTCTATCCGTCATCACCAATCCTCCTTTATTCCCGCGGGAACCCCGCCAGAAGCAAAATCTCCTTTTGCCGGCGGAACATTTCTTCCTCTTCCTCCGGCGTCATATGGTCATAGCCCAAAAGATGGAGCATACTATGGGCAGTAAGAAAGGCAATCTCCCGTTTCAGGGAATGTCCGTATTCCGCCGCCTGTTCCCTCGCCCGCTCTAAGGAGATGATAATATCCCCCAAGAGGATTTCTCCGTCTTCATTCCGTTCCGCCTGCTCCCCCTCTTGAAAGGTCAGCATAGGAAAGCTCAGTACGTCCGTAGCTTTATCGATATTCCGAAATTGGCGATTGATTTGCCGAATTTCTTCATTATCCACAATAGAAACGCTGATTTCGCACTCCTCCGCAAAATTCTCGTACCGCAGAGCTTCTGCCGCCGCCTGTTTCACCGCCTCCTCCAACTCTTTGGAAAAGCGCTCTTCCGTTCGATTATCTATCCATATCGTCACTGTCTATTTCCTCATCTCTTTCCAAATATTCACCTTTTTTCTGTGCCGCCGCATCAATTTCTTCCTGCTTCGGGTAAGTCACCCGCTCGTGATACATTCCCTGAAACACCTCCAAAAACGCCCGGCGTATGATTTCCAGTTCATGTATCCCCAGACCGCTGTGATCCAGCTGACCATCGTCCAGCTTATCCTTCATCAGGCTGCGAATCATCTCCTCCGCTGCCTCCAGCGTTTCGCCCTTGCCCAGCATGGCACGAACTGCCGCCTCTACCGTATCCGCCAGCATCACCACAGCCGATTCCCGAAAGGCAGGTATCATGCCGTCATACCGATAGTCGCTCTCTGTTACATTTTCCGCACCATAGGTCTGCAACGCCTTAAAATAAAAGAACTTCACAAGGCTTGTCCCATGGTGCTGACGAATGACATCCAGTATGACCGTAGGCAAACCGTATGCCTGTCCCATTTCTACGCCGATACGGGGGTGTTGGGTGATGATTTTGGCACTGGTTTCCGGCTCCAGCTCATCATGGGGATTATAATCCGTCTGATTTTCCGAGAAAAACTGCGGATTTTTCAGCTTACCGATGTCATGATAATAAGCGCCCGCTCTGGCAAGTGCTGTATTGGCACCGATTTCATAGGCCGCCGTTTCCGCCAGATTTGCCACAATCAAGCTATGGTGATAGGTTCCCGGTGCCTCTATCATCAGCCGACGCAACAACTCATTATTGGGGTTGGTCAATTCCAGCAGCCGCAGGGGCGTATTCGCCTCAAAGGCCGCCTCCCAAAAAGGCAGACTGCCCACAGCTATGATCACGGATATGACGCCCATCAACGCCCCAAAGGCACTTTTTATCAACAGCCCCACGGAATACCCGTCAAAAAACAAGCCTACGCCCAACATGGCAAAAAACTGCACCGCGCCCATGGCCAGTGCCGCCGGCATCATATATCTGCGCTGTTCTGTTTTCCGTATCAACAATGCGCCCCATATCCCTACCAAAAGGGCATACATCAAAAACTGCTCGTCCCCGTCAAATATAAAACAGCCTACCATGCAAAACAGGCAATTCATGACCAACGCCATTCGCCGCCCAATCAGCAGGCTGACCAGCATAGCAAACAATCCCAAGGGTATCAATGTAAAATAGGGAATATTTGCCATCAGCCGCAACAGTATCACCATAATCACATAAACAGTAAACAGCATACGGCTTTCATTCCGCCCCAGAGTCCGCTTACCCTTCCCCCGGAAAAAAAACAGAAATATCGCCGCAAATAACAGCACCACCATCAGCAAACTGCCCATCAGAGGCAGAACATTCGCCTGATAATCCATGCCGCCGATAAGCTTTAGGCTCAACAGCTTCTCGTAAATCTCCGGCGTAATAATTTCCCCTTCGTCTACGATTTTCTGGTTCTTGCGTATCATAATCTCCGCCACTTCCGCCCGCTTGGCTTCTCTTGCCGCCTCCATGGCTTCTTCATCGGGCAGAAGATTAGGCTCCAGCGCCGCTGTTAATATGGCATTGCCCATTTCTTTCAGGGGCGTGCTCCATGCCGTTGCCAAAAAGACCTGTCTTGCCTGTTCTCTGCCCCGTTCCAGTCCGTCTGCCGTAATGCCTTCTTGGTAGGCCTGCTCCATAGCTGCGATGCAATCCTCCGCAAATAATTTACGGTTGGCGACAGAAAGCTCCTGATATGCCAAAAGCTGTTTGGCACTAAGCACCACGGCCAGCTTCATGGGGGCTTCCTGCACCCGGCTGTAAAAGCTCTCCCCCGCTTGCAGGGAGGAGAGAATGGCATCTAATTCCTGAAAGGTTTCATTGACCTGTATACGGCTGTTTTCCTCCGCCACCCCATCGGTTTTATAAATGGGGCCAACGCTGTCTGCCGCCGCATCACGCAGGCGGTTGGTCGCAATCTCGTCCACGGCATCTGCCGGGGCGACATAGCGTTTTTCCGCCACGGAGCCAATCTGCACCGTCTGCCGCTGATGCACATAAGAGCCTGTCCCGATACAAAATACCGTCAGTACAAAGGCAATGGTCAGCAACAGCCATTGGCGGGATTTTCTGTTATTTGAAACGCCTGTCCTTCTTGCCATTCTGCTCGCCCCGCTTCCTATTCTCAAATTTCTCATAGGCAAGGATAATGCTCTGCACCAGAGGGTGCCGCACAACGTCTTTATTGGTCAGGGTAATCATACCGATGCCCTCAATGCCGGAAAGGATATTGGTTGCCTCCAATAAGCCGGAGCGTTTGCCCTCCGTCAGGTCAATCTGAGTCACGTCCCCGGTGATGACCGCCTTAGAGCCGTAGCCGATACGGGTCAGGAACATCTTCATCTGCTCCGGCGTGGTATTTTGGGCTTCGTCCAACACAATAAAGGCATTATCCAGTGTACGCCCTCTCATATAGGCCAGGGGCGCCACTTCAATCAGGCCTTTTTCCATATTTTTCATGAAGTTTTCCGCCCCCATAATCTCATACAGGGCATCATACAAAGGCCGCAGGTAAGGGTCTACCTTCTGCTGTAAATCCCCGGGCAAAAAGCCCAGCTTCTCCCCCGCTTCAATGGCAGGGCGGGTCAATATAATCCGATTGACTTCATTATTCTTAAAGGCCGTAATGGCCATCGCCATGGCAAGGAAGGTTTTCCCCGTTCCCGCAGGACCGATGCCAAATACCACCGTGTTTTTCTGTATCAAATCCGTATATTTCTTCTGTCCCAGTGTTTTTGGCTTTAAGGGGCGGCCATTGGCGGTAATGCAAATCAAATCGTCATAGACCTTTTCCAGTTCCCTTAAATCCGCCTCCTCCGCAGAGGCAAGGAAATAATTCAAATTCTGCTCCGTGATTTCCTCCCCCCGCTTAGCAAGCGCCGCCAGAGAATGCATCACGTTCCACGCCTTATGGACGTTTCGCTCCGCACCCACAATTTTCACATCGTCCCCACGGTTGACAATACGCACCTCGCAGGCTTTTTCTATTTTTTTGATATTCCCGTCAAACTGTCCGAATACCGGCAGTATAATCCGATTATCCATCTGCATGGTTCTTTCAAATTGTTCCATTCGCCACTTCCCGTTCCTTTTCTGTTGTATCGTTCTCTATGGATTCCTTTTGCAACTGTCGTTTTTCGCCGATTCTTTCCGCCATGACAATTTCTGCCTCACCACGGACACTATCGGCATATTCCGCATAACGCACGGTCATTTCTTCTATTGTACCGTAAGTGCTTAATAAATTCTCGGCTTTTTTTCTTAAATTTTCTTCCAATAATGCTTTGGCTTCCTCCGCAGTGCGGCTTTTTGCCACCATTTCATAGCTTTTCCAAAGCTCTTTTTTCCATTTCAGGGGCAATGTAAAATCCCCTAAAGCCAGCGGCTTTTCAAAAATCGGGCTGCGTTCCCATTCCTCACCGCTATTGGGGTGTATCAAATCCAATTCTTTTTCGGCAACAATCAGGCTATTGTTTTCCTTTTCCTTGCCGCCATATACCTTCTCTTCGTATTGCAGGGGCATTTCCTCCGCCAGCCTTTGCCAGATGCGGGCCGTCACGGCGCCTTCTGCCGCCACATATTCCCTATGCTGTTGTTCGCCCTCCAGCCCGATGAGGATTTCCGATGAAATCAGGATATCTCCTTTTTTCACCACATCTCCCGCCGCAACCATGGGCGTGCCCCGCTCCGCTGTAATCTGCAAAACCACGCCGTCAGCGTTGGCAATAATATGACAGGGCGTTTCTTTATCTACCATTTCGGCCTTTTCGATGGTCTCCGCCAGCTTTACCGTCACATCGGTGCCCTTTATGCTGACGCTGACCCATGAAATATCCCCAAAGCCCTCCAGCAAACCATTGGTAACGGCTTGGGTATCCACATGGCCCTTCCATGCACCGGGACACAATCCCATCTCTTTACAGGCAGAGAGAATTTCCTCCGTCGAAAGGCGTTCATTGCCTTCCACCTCGACCACCCACACAAAGGAGGACAGTCCATAAAGCCCTAAGGCAAACAACAGCAATCCTGCCGTCCATGCCTGTCTACTGCGAAACCGCCGCAAAAATGCCGGCAAGCCGCCCCAGCCCAATATCTCCAAGCCACAGCCTGTTTTTTCCGCGCAGGCCTCCAAAAGAGGCAGACTTCCGCCCGCCGCCTTCATGGTCATACCGACACCGTCTTGGGCAATATCCCAAAGATATACCCCCCGAAAGGTAGCCATATTCATAAACCGCTCGGCAGAAAAGCCCTTCGCCTTTATCATAACATATCCCCGCAAATAATACCACAACGCCAGAAACAAAATACTCACCTCATCAGGACAAAAATTCCATACTCTCCACACTGCCTGTTACTACCATGCACTCCGCCGTCAGCTGTTTCAGGCAAAGCCCTCTGCCCTGAAGCCGTACAACCCCCGCCATGGTACCCACGCGGACCGTTTCCTCGCTATATTCCAAAATTCCCTTATAATTTTCGATGGTGACCTCCTCCCGCCCCACAAAAGAAATCAGCGGCAATCCCAGCATAATTTCCTTGGGCAGTTCCAGTGCCTCCGTCACATTTTTTCGTATCCCCATGGCTTCCCACCGCCTAAAAACCGTTTGTTTATGGTATGCCCCGAGGGGGAAAAGTAGACCTCTGCGCCTTGTCCTCTTTTGTCCCGCTTTTTTTGCAGAAATAAAAAAAAGAGGGAAATGCCTTTATTGCAAGGCTTTTCCACTCTTCATTTTTTATGCGTTTTTCATTACCCCAACAGGGCTCTATCGTTGGCAAACTCACTGCCGCTGGCAACGGAGAATTGATGGAGCAAATCGTCCACCGTCAGCTTTTTCTTCTCCTCGCCCTTAATATCCAGTATGATTTTACCGTCCGCCATCATAATCAGGCGGTTGCCGTGGGAGATAGCGTCCTTCATGTTATGGGTCACCATCAGGGCGGTCAAACCATGCTCCTCTATGATTGTATCGGAAAGCTCCAGCACCTTTGCCGCCGTTTTGGGGTCCAATGCCGCCGTATGTTCGTCCAAAAGCAGCAGTTTGGGTTTTTTCAGTGTTGCCATCAGAAGGGTCAGCGCCTGCCGCTGGCCGCCGCTCAAAAGGCCCACTTTCGCCCGCAGACGGGTTTCCAGACCCAAATCCAATGTTTTCAGCAATTCCTTATATTCCTCCCGCTCCTTGGAACGGATTCCCCAAGCCAAGCCACGTTTTTGCCCTCGGCGCAAGGCAAGAGCAAGATTTTCTTCAATTTCCATATCCGCCGCCGTACCGTTCATAGGGTCTTGGAACACCCGACCCAGATACAGGGCTCTTTTATGCTCCGGCAGTTTCGTGACGTCCTGTCCGTCAATAAGGACGGAGCCGGAATCAATGGGCCATACACCGGCAATGGCATTGAGCATGGTGGATTTTCCCGCACCGTTGCCGCCGATGACCGTTACAAAATCCCCTTCCTCCAGCGTCAGGTTTAAGCCGTTTAGCGCTCTTTTTTCACTGGGGGTATTGGGATTGAATGTTTTATAAACATTTTTCAGCTCAAGCATTTTCCTTGCCCCCTCTCTTGACATGGCTGGCGTTATACCGCCCCTTCAGATGAGGCACCGCCAAAAATGCCGCTACAATCAGGGCGCTAATCAGCTTCATATCCGTCGTTTCCAGACCCAGCCACAGCACCACTGCAATGACAACGAAATACAATATGGCACCTACCACAACACTCACCAGACGCAAAGCGAAATTGGTAAAGAGTTTGCCGAAAATCACCCCGCCGATGATGACTGCCGCCAAGCCAATGACAATGGCACCACGCCCCATATTGACATCGGCATTGCCCTGATACTGGGCGTAAAGCCCGCCGGCCAGCCCCACCAGACCATTGGAAAGCATCAGCCCGATGACCTTCATCACCATGGTATTGATACCCTGGGCACGGGACATATTTTCGTTATTGCCCGTGGCACGAATGGCACGGCCCAATTCCGTGCCGAAGAACCAATACAGCACACCAATCACAATCACACAAAACAACGCAGAAACCATCATCGCCTTAGGAATATCCCGCAGGCTCAATATCAAATCGTATTTATCCACGCTGATGGCCTGATTGGATTTTCCCATAATGCGCATATTGATGGAGTACAGCCCCAGTTGGGTCAAAATACCGGAAAGGATACCGGGAATACCGAAGGCCGCATGAAACAGCCCCGTCACCAAACCTGCCGCCATGCCTGCCAGCGTGGCACAAATTAACGCCACATACACATTCTGCCCGGACAGCATCATCATTACCGCCACAGCGCCGCCGGTGGCGATACTGCCGTCCACAGTCAAATCCGCATAGTCCAATACTTTATATGTAATATATACCCCAATGGCCATCACGCCCCATATCAGCCCTTGGGCGATAGAGCCAGGCAAAGCTCTCATTAACGCCATAATATCCAAATTCATCGGAAATTCCTCCGTTTTCTTTAATAATGCTCGCCCCCATAGGCGAATGAAAAGAGAACTCCCGGTTTTAGGAGTTCTCCTGTATCTTCTTTATTGAGGACGCCCTAAAGCTCCGCTATTCTGTTGCAAATTACTCAATGACAACCATATCCTCCGGCATGGTGATGCCCAAAGCCTCTGCCACTTCTGCGTTATATTTTGCCACAATATTATCGGAAACATACGCAATGGGCATGGTTGCAGGGTCAGCGCCGTTTACCAAAATTTCATAAGCCATTTCGCCGGCCTTTTGCCCCAGCTCGTAATAACTGATGCTCAGTGTTGCCAAACCGCCGCCTGCACAGAGATTTTCCTCCCCGCAGATCACAGGAATGCCTGCCGGAACCGTCACATTTTTGATGATTTCCACATTATTTGCAATGGTATTATCCGTAGGGATATACACCGTATCACATTCGCTGATGGCTTTTGTAATGACAGCCTGAATTTCATTGGAGTCCGCCGCTGTATATTCCGCCGATTCCAGACCGGCATCTGCCAGATATTTCTTCGCCAAATCCGCCTGGAAAATGGAGTTGGGTTCCGCACTGCAATATACAATAGCAACCTTCTTTGCATCGGGGCAAACTTTTTGCAGCAATGCAATCTGTTCGTCCACAGGCGCCAAATCGGAAACACCGGTTACGTTTGTGCCGGGAGCATCGTTTTCATTGATGACACCTGCTGTTTTATAATCCGTTACGGAAGTACCCACAATGGGAATATCTGCCGTGGCCGCCGCCGCAGACTGCAACGCCGTTGTCGCATTTGCCATAATCAAATCCACATCATTAGAAACGAATTTCGTAGCAATGGTGGTGCAGTTTGTCTGTTCCCCCTGGGCGTTCTGGTAATCGAACTGAACATCATCACCCAACAGCTCTTTCAGCTTATCCTGAAAGCCTTCCGTAGCCGCATCCAACGCGGGATGCTCCAACAGCTGCACAATACCTACGGTGTACGCCGCATCGGCATTTGTTTCACCCTCGGCAGGATTTGAATTGCCGCCACAGCCTGTCATTGCCATTACCGCTGCCATCAAAGCGGCGGAAATACCCGCCCATTTTTTCATTTTCATTGAAATCTCTCCTTTTTCTACAACCGTATTGAAATATATTAGTATTGAAACACATTCGCACACACCCGCGTGTGTGCGTTACCTCGTTAAAGTATATTATAGCACGCCTTTCTGCCTTGTCAAGGGAAAAATATGCGGTTTTTACGGTAGTTTTCCCCGTTTTTTTGTTCAAAATGCAGAAGGCACTTTTTTTGCCAAAAACTCCCATAAAAAATAAAATACCGCAGGCGAACGCCTGCGGCTGAATTACCGTGTCATTTTTTATTTGCCCTGAAGCAATTCCTTTACAAAGCCACCGACAACCTTCATATCTGCACGGCCTTTGACCTTGGAAGTCACCAAACCCATGACTTTTCCCATATCTTTAATGGTAGCCGCGCCGGTTTCATCAATGGCTTCTTTTACGATTTTACGGATTTCGTCTTCGCTCAACTGCTCGGGAAGGTAGCTTAACAAAATATCCATTTCCTGCTTGAGTTTTTCAATCAAATCTTCTCTGCCGCTTTTAACAAAATCAGGCATAGAATCCCGTCTGCTTTTCAGCTGCTTGGAGATGACCTCGATTACGCCTTCATCGTCCAACTCGATCTTGTTGTCCTTTTCAATCTGCAAGATACCGGAACGAATCAGCTGAATCGTATCCTTACGCAGGGCATCTTTTTCTTTCATCGCAGTTTTCAAATCTGCAAAAAGCTGTTCTTTTAATGACATATTATCATCCCTTTTCGCTACACTTAGATTCATTATCTGAATTTACGTTTTCTAGCGGCTTCGGATTTCTTTTTGCGTTTTACGCTGGGTTTGTCATAATGCTCTCTTTTGCGAACTTCGCCCATGATACCATCTCTGGCACAAGTTCTTTTAAAGCGGCGCAGTGCGCTGTCCAAGGATTCATTTTCTTTTACTTTTACCTCTGACATGAATTTCCCTCCCTCCCAGTGCGAGATTCGTTTGTTGCAAGATGGCCAAAGGCGGCTAACTCGCCCCTTTTACCATACATTTTAGAATTATACACAAAAAAATCCGCAACGTCAACAAAAATACTCTCAAATTTATGAAGAAAAATCAAATCAGCGGAAAGCCGTCGGAAAATCTCATTGTTATCGTCTTTATTTCAGCTTATTTCTCTCCAGCACCACCATACCCAAGGGCGGCACCTTCAAATTTACGCTATATTGACAGCGGTTCCAAGGGATTTCCTCGCTCTCCAAGGGCTCCGTATTCTTCACACCACTGCCGCCGAAGCGCTGTTCATCGCTGTTGAATACCTCCCGATAGCTGCCCGGCTGCGGTACGCCCAAGCGAAACTCAAAATAGGTATTGGGCGTAAAATTGCAGACAAACAACAACTCTTTTTCCTCACTGTGGCGCAAAAAGGATACCACCGAGCTTTCGTTATCGTCACATTCTATCCAAGAAAAGCCATCGGGGGCAAAATCCCGCTCCCAAAAAGGGCTTTCCTTCAAATAAAAGTGGTTCAATTCCTTCACATACTGCTTGGTACGCTGATGGTCCGCATACTGCAGCAAATGCCAATCCAGACTGCGGCTTTCGCTCCATTCCTGATACTGCCCGAACTCACCGCCCATAAACAGCAGCTTTTTCCCCGGGTGCCCATACATAAAACCATAGGCCAGACGCAGATTGGCAAATCTCTGCCAATCGTCCCCGGGCATCTTCCCGATCATGGCACTTTTCTCATGAACCACTTCATCATGGGACAGCACCAGTATAAAATTCTCCGAATGGGCATACGCCATGGCAAAGGTCAGCTTATTATGATGATACTTTCGATATATGGGGTCTTTTTTGATATAAAACAGGAAATCGTTCATCCAGCCCATATTCCATTTCAGGGTAAAGCCAAGCCCGTCCTCATCGGCATTTTTCGTCACACCGGGCCATGCGGTAGATTCCTCGGCAATCATTACCACGCCGGGCTGGCGTTTTGCCATAATGGAATTGAGGTGCTTCAAAAATTCCACTGCCTCCATGTTTTCCCTGCCGCCGTATTGGTTGGGCAGCCATTGTCCGTCATATTTGCAAAAATCCAGATATAACATAGATGCTACCGCATCTACCCGCAGCCCGTCCAGATGATACACCTCTGCCCAAAATAAAGCATTGGCCAGCAGGAAGTTTGCCACTTCTTTCCTGCCGTAATTGAAGATATAAGTGCCCCATTGGATATGCTCTCCTCTGCGAGGATCCTCATGCTCATACAGCGCTGTACCGTCAAAACGTGCAAGACCGAAGCTGTCCTTCGGGAAATGGGCAGGCACCCAGTCCAAAATCACGCCGATGCCGTTTTGGTGACAGGTGTCTATGAAATGCTTGAATTCGTCCGGCGTGCCGTAACGGCTGGTGGGGGCATAATACCCCGTCACCTGATAGCCCCAGCTGCCGTCATAGGGATACTCCGATACCGGCAACAGCTCAATATAGCTATACCCCATATCCTTTACATAAGGTACCAAACGCTCCGCCAACTCCGTATAAGTCAGACAGCGGTTCTCCTCCTCCGGAATCCGCATCCAAGAGCCTAAATGCACCTCATAAATATTCATGGGCGTGGTATAGGGGCTTTTCTTTTTCCGCGCCGTCATCCAACGGCGGTCCTTCCATTTATACCGTTTCAGCGGGAACAATACAGACGCCGTTTCCGGCCTGACTTGGGCATAAAGGGCATAGGGATCCGCCTTATCCACATGGCCGCCGTCCCACTGCACCACATGGAATTTATACTGATCTCCTTCCTTCAAGCCGGGAATAAACAACTCCCAAATGCCGGAATCCCCCAGCTTTCGCATGGGGTGGCGGCGGCTGTCCCAAAGGTTGAAATTCCCGATAACACTAACGCCCCTTGCATTGGGCGCCCAGACCGTAAACGCCGCCCCTCTGGCTCCGTCATGGGTCATGAGCCTGCCGCCCATTTTCTCATAAATCTCATAATGGTTCCCTGCACCGAATAAATATCTGTCATAATCGGAAAGAGTGGGGGTAAAGGAATAGGGGTCGTACCCCTGCCAGCTATGGCCGGAAAAATCCGTATATTCCAGCTTATAGCGGAACCATTCCTGCCTTTCGGCAATCACAACCTCAAAAAAGCCGTCCTGATGGATTTTTTCCATGGGGTATCTGTTCCGCTTTTCCGCCATATCAATGACGGTGATTTTTTCTGCGCCCGGCAAAAATGCCCGCACGGCAATCATAGACTTCCCTTTTACCGTAATCTCGTGCATACCCAGTATGGTATGCGGATCGCCATGCTCTCCGTTTACAATATGAAAAATATCATACAGCTCTGCTGTACCAATCATGCTATCGTCCCCTTTACAGGTTTACAGAATATAGGCTTGTCCCTATTATCCATTTATGATAAAAGCCATTGGCTATCCCATCGCCGTCGCCCTGCGGGATTCGCAGCTACCGCATCGCCGCCCTGCGAGATTCGCAGCTATCGCCATCGCCGCCCTGCGAGATTCGCAGCTGTCGCATCACATATCGCCCTGCGGTATTCGCAGCTGCCGCTGCTCATCATGGGCTATCGCCCAATGTGATTCCGCTTGTAGCCATGCAGATGTATGCGAGCATCTCTCGCCCTACACTCTTACCTCGCCGTCGTCCTGCGGCATTCGCAACTGCCGCATCACATATCGCCCTGCGGTATTCACAGCTACCGCTGCTCATCATGGGCTATCGCCCAATGTGATTCCGCTTGTAGCCATGCAGATGTATGCGAGCATTCATCTGCATGGCTACAAGCGGAATCCCGCAGGGCTTGTTGCTTCATGAACATTATACCCCGATCTACGCACTTTGCCAATCCAAAAAGTACAGCCATTCCGACAAAAACCCCAATCAGTCCAAGCCATCGCTTGCCATTCGACAAAAAAAAGAATATACTATGATAAGATAAATTATATCAGAAAACGGATTTTCAATCCCTTTTCTCACAGAACACTTCCCAATAAGGAGGAAAAACCATGAAACTCATGTTTTTAGGTGCTGCCCATGAGGTAACAGGCAGTTGCCATTATATCGAAGCCTGCGGCAAAAGCATATTGCTGGACTGCGGCATGGAACAAGGGCGGGATATTTACGAAAATCAGGAAATCCCCGTTTCTGCGGCGGATATTGACTATGTTTTCCTCTCCCATGCCCATATCGACCATTCCGGTCTTTTGCCCATGCTCTATAAAAACGGATTCTCCGGCGAAATTTACGCCACGGAAGCCACAACGGATTTATGTCGTATCATGCTATTGGACAGCGCCCATATTCAGGAATTTGAGGCCCAATGGCGCAACCGAAAGGCAAAAAGAGCCGGTGCCGAGCCCTTCCAACCTCTTTATACCACAGAGGAAGCAACGGCTGTGCTGGAGCATTTCGTCCCCTGCGATTATATGCGGAAAATTCCCGTAGCAGAGGGCATTGAACTGCGTTTTACGGACGTTGGGCATTTATTGGGTTCCTCCAGTATAGAGGTGTGGCTGACGGAGGACGGTGTGACCAAAAAACTGGTATTCTCCGGTGATATCGGCAATATCAATCAGCCTATTATCCACGACCCCCGCTACACGGCAGAAGCGGATTATGTCATCATGGAAAGCACCTATGGCGACCGTTACCATGATGTTCCGCCGGATTATGTGGCAGAGCTGGCGCGGCATATTCAGGAAACCCTCGACAGAGGCGGCAATCTGGTCATCCCTTCCTTCGCTGTGGGGCGTACCCAGGAAATGCTCTATTTCATACGGGAAATCAAAGAGCGAAAATTGGTTCATGGGCATGACGGATTTAAGGTCTATGTGGACAGCCCCCTTGCCATAGAGGCCACGAAGGTCTTTGTGGAAAACTACCTGGATTGCTACGACACCGCCGCCATGGAACTGGTGAAAAAAGGCATCAATCCCTTGGAATTTCAAGGCTTGACCACAGCCATCACCGCAGAGGATTCCCAAGCCATCAATTTTGACCGAGAGCCGAAGGTCATCATTTCCGCCTCCGGTATGTGCGAAGCAGGGCGTATCCGCCACCATTTGAAGCATAACCTCTGGCGGCCGGAATCCACCATACTTTTCGTCGGCTATCAAGCCATCGGCACTTTAGGGCGCGCCATTATCGATGGGGAAAAGGAAGTGCGGCTTTTCGGCGAAACCATCAGCGTACAGGCACATATCGAACAACTTTCCGGGGTCAGCGGCCATGCGGATAAAAAAGGTCTGCTGGAATGGGTAAACCATTTTACGGAAAAGCCCCAACGGGTATTCGTTGTGCACGGAGAGGATTTGGTTTGCGATGCATTCGCCAAATGCTTACAGGAGGACTATGGTTTTGACGCCTATGCCCCGTTCAGCGGCGCCTGCTTTGACCTATTGACGGGACAAATGATTGCCGAGGGCGTAAAAATCCCCGTGGTACCGAAGGAATACCCTCATGCGAAAGCCCAATCCGAGGGCGGCAGACGGGCCATGTATCTGGCGGACCAGCTGGATATTGCCGGTCAGCGTTTGTTGCGTATCATCGGGCAGAACAAGGGCGGTGCCAATCGAGATATGGAAAAAAATGCTCAAACAAATCAACGCCCTTTGCGACAAATTGGAAAGCTAAAAAACAAGCTCTGTATCCAACGATACAGAGCTTTTCTATTTACAGACCCGCAATATCCATTTCTCTTGCCAACACAGAGGGCGAACCAATGCCGCCGGAAGAGAAGTACAAATCCTCGCCTACCGCCTCTATTTTTTCCAGCAGGCGGTAAAAATTGCCCGCTATGGTAATCTGCTCCACCGGGCGGGTGATTTGCCCATTTTCCACCAAAAACCCCTCGGCAGAAAGGGAAAAATCTCCGGAAACACTGTTGGTACCGGCGTGTAGGCCCATAAAATCCGTCAGAAGCAGGCCATTTTGCATTTCCTGTATCAGCCGCTCTACGGTATGCTCCCCTTTTTGCAGATAAAAATTGGTGCAGGCTGTTTTTACCGATCCCGTCAAGGCCGCCTTAAAGCCGTTGCCCGTGGAGGGAACACCGTCCTTTTTGGCAGATTTGCGGTTATAGAGCAGTGTTTTCAATTCACCCTTTTCGATAATCGCCTTGTTCTTACCGGAAACTCCCTCGCTATCAAAGGGGGTCGAGGCATAGCCCCCTGCCAAAAGGGCATCGTCCCGCAGGGTCACCTGTTCGGAGGCAATTTTTGTACCTGCTTTCCCCTGCAATAGAGAAAAGCCCTTCTGGGCATTTTCCGCAAAAAACACACCGCAAAATGCACCCAACAAAGCCGCCATAGGCTTTCCGTCCAATATTACAGCGTATTTGCCGCTGGGCACGGAGGCTGCACCCAAATGAGCCGCCGCTCGTTTTGCCGCTTCCCGCCCGGTTTTTTCCGGGTCAAAGCCTTCCCAGTTCCGATCCTTCCAGAAAAAAGAGCCGGTTTTGGTTTCCTCCCCTTTTTTGGCAATGGCGGAAACGTATGCCGTAGCAAAGTTTTTTGCAAATGACACATCTAAGCCCTTACTGTTTTTGATGGCAACCTCCGTAAGAGCGGTCCCAAGCACACAATAATCCAAAGAGGCAATCTCCTCCGCCCCTGCCAATGCCGCCTGTTCCATGCGTTTTGCCGCCACAATTTTTTCCTCCGGCGTCAGCCGTTCCAAGCCTTCATGAACGCCTACCAAAAGAGGATAGCTTTCCTCGCCTTCATAAAGCTCCTCTTTTTCCTCGGGCGTAAGCAAAGCGGCATTTCCCTTCGCCCCTGTCAGCAAAAAGGGTATGGCCGCCTCCTCCAACCGCTCCGTATAAGCATAACCTGTCCGCCCCTGAAAATTGCCCCGAAAGGAAAGGCCTTCCTGTCGGCTGTTTTCGTAGCTGGCGATTTCGCCTTCTAATATCAGCACCTCAAAGCTCGTTCCACCCCGATAATAAACCTCGCACTCTGTAAAGCCTTCCGCCAATGCCGCCGCTATAACCTTTTCCTGAAATTCCGTTCGTTCCATAGGCTCACCCCCTTCCGCCAACCGTCATTTGTCCGACACGAATCATAGGCTGACCCACATCCGTAGGGATGGAGCCGCTTTTACTGCCGCACATTCCCTGGGCACGAGCCAAATTATTGCCCACCATATCGATTTGGAGTAAAACCTCCGCCCCTTTGCCGATGAGGGTCGCTCCCCGTACCGGCTCGGCAATTTTTCCGTTGCGAATCAGATACCCCTCCAACACTGCAAAATTGAAGGAGCCTGTGGCAGGGTCTACACTGCCGCCGCCCATCTGTTTTGCATACAGCCCATATTCCGTAGCGGCAATAATTTCCGCCGGTGTGCTTTCGCCTGCCGCAATAAATGTATTTGTCATACGGCTGGTAGGGGCAAAGCGATAATCCTGCCGTCTGGCAGAGCCGGTGATGGCAGCCCCCATTCGTCTGCCGTTCATGCGGTCTACCAGATAACTCTTCAAAATACCGTTTTCAATCAATAT
This sequence comes from Anaerotignum sp., assembly GCA_017523325.1. GTDB lineage: Bacteria > Bacillota > Clostridia > Lachnospirales > Anaerotignaceae > Anaerotignum_A. The sequence goes on from JAFWWO010000026.1 coordinate 36,437, forward strand.
ATTTCTCGCCGTAGGCGTACCTTCATCGTCCATTTCCGCAGAGCCCCAGCCGTTGGGTATGGTGCCGTCATCAATGGCAGTCACCAAAGGGGAGGCAATCTGTTCCCCCAGCTTTCCCGCAAAAACAGAGGCATTCCTCGCCACTGCCGTTGCCTCCAGCCCATGGCCGCAGGCTTCATGGAAAATCACGCCCCCAAAGCCGTTATCAATGACCACGGGGAATTGCCCCGCCGGACAAGGCTTTGCCTTTAGCATAGTGACAGCCGTCCGTGCCGCTTCTCTTGCCGCCGCCTCCACGCTGATACGGTCAAACAGCTCATAGCCTTCACTGCCGCCGGGCGCCAGATGTCCGCTTTGTTTCTCCGTGGCAGAGGAGGCTACCGCCTCCACCGTAAAGCGGCTGCGGACTCTATCCTCCTCGCCCCAAATGCCTTCCGTATTCGCCACCAAAACGTGCTTTTGCACCTCTAAAAAGCCGGTGCGCGTCTGACTGATGGCAGGATCATAGCTTTTTGCCGCCTCCGCCGCCAGACGCAGCTGCTCCGCCTTTTCCCCCTTTGCCACGCTATCCGGCAGGATACGAACGGGATTGATACACCGCTTCACCATCTTACGCCAGCCCTTGGGTTCATAAATACGGTCGCCCTTCATGGCCGCCGCACCTTCTTTGGCAATGCGAATGAGATTTTCCTCCGAAAGGTCATTGGTAAAGCCATAAATGGCATGGGTGCCGAAAAACAGCCGCACCCCCGCGCCATAATCCAGCCCGCTCAGTGCCGTTTCTACTTTGCCGTTGACCATGGCGATATGCCCCCGCTTCGTTTCCTCCGCATAGACTTCCGCAAAATCGGCACCGCTTTCCAGTGCCGCCGTCATCACATTCTCCACTGTTTTTTTACTCAGCATTTTCATCACTTCCCTGTTCCGTTTCCTCCAGATACAGGCTGACGGCATCTAAATAATGCAGCAGCCCGTTCCCGCTCTTTTCAATCAGGTATTTTTGTGCAAAGGCATCATAAGGAATGGATTTTCGTCCGCCCCTTTCGGCGTTCTCCCAATATGCTTTCAATATTTCAAAAGGCAGGAGAAAATATTCATCTTTGGCGGAAAAATGTACCAATAAAAAGGAAAGCCCCCTCTGCCTGCGAAATTCCGCCATAAACGCCACCTGATGGGGGTGGATATTTTGCATGGGCAGGCTTTTGCCCGCTGTTTCCTTGGCATCAAAGGCAATGGGCACCCCCTGTGCCACACCGATATAATCCACCGTACTTTGCTTTTCAAAATACGCCAGAGTAATGGTACGGCTTTCCTGATCCATTTTCACCGGCGTAATGGGTGTGGGGATTTTCTGGAATAACGCCAATCCCGCCTGCCGATACCGCTCATTTGTGAAGTTAATCATTTCCTCAAAGGCACTGCCCCTCAGCCCTCTGGAGTTCCAATACGCCATTTCTCCGCCTCCGTCCTATATTTCTACGGAGTAGTATAGCACAAGTTGGGTTGTTTGACCAGTTCCCCCACCGTCACAAAGGAAATCCCCGCCTGCTCCAGCTCCGGAATCAGGGCGGCAATGGCCTCTACCGTTACCTTGCCCCCCTCCGGCCCCACATGGCCGATGGCAACAGCATAGCCTTTTTCCGTAGCCACTTCGGCGGCTTTTCGCAGGTTCGCCTTGACCTGCTCCACAGAATCGGTGCTGTCCAAAAACACATCACGACCCAAAAACGGCACACCCTTTTCCTCTGCCAATGCCTGCCCCTTGCTGTTGGCAGTTGTCATACTATCCACGAAAACGGCATTTTTCTCCCGTAACACCTCCAGCACTGCCGAAAGACAGCGTTCGTCCTCCATAATAGCGGAGCCCATGTGGTTATTGAGCCCTGTTGCATCGGGCAATATGGCATAGGCCTCCTCCACCCGCTCACAAACGGCACAATCCTCCATTTCCCGAAAAATGCCTTTCTTGCCCACCCATTCCCGTTTGCCCGTCAGGGCCTCCATGGGCATATGTATGAAAATCTCTTTGCCTGCCTGCCGTACCAGCCGGGCGTCCTCCTCGGTACAATCGGAAAAGGGCATCACCGCCGCCGTAAAGGGAATGGGTAATGCCAGCATTTCCTCCGTCCCCTCCCCGTGATAGCCAAAATCGTCAATCAAAATGGCAAGCCTGCCCTGTTTATCGCCATGCACCGCCAATTCCGCCCGGCTATCCATTTTCGCTGCCCATCTGCCGCCGTAAAAGCATAGCCCCAACAGCAGGAGATATAACACACCGTTTCTCCAGTTGATATGCATATTTTTCTCTCCCTTATGTTCATTACTACATAAATATCACTCCGCCCTGTCCCATATGCAAGCCAAAAAAGGGCACCGACTCTGCCGATGCCCCAACTCTATCATTCTAAGCTATACAATCCAACCCTTTTTTCGCCAATCCCCCAATTCCCACCAAAGCAAGCCGCTTGCCAAAAGAAATGTCAATATATCCGCCACGGGAGCCGCCGCCAAGGCCCCGTCCAGCCCGAAACGGGCGGAAAGCACCACCGCCAGCGGTATCAAAAACAGCACCTGTCGAGATAATGTCACCATCAGGCTTTTGACGGGCTTGCCTACCGCCTGAAAGAAGGCGCCTGTTACCTGCGGCAGGCCATAGACGAAAAATCCCAACATATACAAGCGGAAACAATGCACCGCAAATTCCTGATAGCGCGGCACATTTTTCACGAATAACGCCGCCAAAAAACTGCCGCCAAAGCGGAAGATGCAGAACCAGACCACAGAAATCACCAAAGAGGCTTTCACTGCAATATGGCAGGTCTGCTTCACCCGTTCATACTGCTTTGCCCCGAAATTATAGCCGTTGATGGGCTGTGTGCCCGATGCCAGCCCCACGAACATGGCGTGTGCCATCTGGTAAATCTTCATCATAATGCCATAGCAGGACAGGGGAATGTCACTGCCATAGACCGTCAGTGCACCATAGTTTCTCATGAGATTATTCATGACGATTTGTGTCGCCGCTGTTGCCGTCTGCATACATAGACTGGGCAGACCCAAAAAGCCAATGCGTCTGACCGTCGCCCCATTGAGCCGCAGATGCTTTTTCCGAAAGCGAAAATGCTGAAATCGGGGCAGATACGCCAATGCCATCATACCGGAAACCATCTGCCCGATAACCGTTGCCGCCGCCGCACCCAAAATCCCCATCTGCAAACCGAATATAAACACAGGGTCCAGCACCAGATTCAGCCCTGCACCAATCATCATGCTCCGCATCATATAGCGGGGATTGCCGTCGGCACGAATGATTGCCGTAAACGCCATATTACACATAGCGAAGGGCTGTCCCAGCAAAATCACCCGCATATACACTGCCGCCGCCTCCAGCACCGTAGGCGATGCCCCAAACAGCACCAGCATAGGCCGCAAAAAGCACTGCCCTATCAACACCAGCAAAAGCCCTGCACCAATCAGCAACACAAAGGCATTGCCAAAGGTACGCTCCGCCTCCTCCTGCTCCTTTCTTCCCAGGTGCAGGCTGATATTGGCCCCACAGCCATCGCCGATTAAAAGCGCCAACGCCGCCGCCACAATGGTAATGGGAAAAGCCACATTGGTGGCCGCCACCCCTTGAATACCCGCCGCACGGCCGATAAACACCTGATCCACAATATTATAGAGGAAATTGACCATCAGGGTCAGGGTAGTGGGAATGGAAAATTTCAGCAAAAGCCGCCCGATGGACTCCGTCCCCAGTATATTCTGTTTTGCTTCTGCCATACCGCTCCCCCCCTTTCCAAAAAAACAGCAATGAAAAATCGAGGAGAATTCCTTTGTATCAGAATTCTCCCTGCTCTCTCCGTTCTTATGCAGCCTGCCGCCGGAAAAACACCGCTTTTTTATTCCACAGGCTTCCCACAGAAACCACAGAATTTCTGCCCTTCTGCCAAAGCCGCACCGCATTCCCTGCAATGGGTAACAGATGCCGTCCGGTTTGCCTCCTCCTGCGTTGTCTGTGCCGCTCCTTCCTCGGCAGCCTTTGCCGCTTTCCGTTCTGCCCGTTCTGCCTCTCTGTCTACCTTGATTTGGGCAATCTGGGCTTCCAACTCACGGATTTTATCCTGCGCCGCTACGATTTTATCGCAAATCAGCATAGCCTCGCTATCCAACTGCTCCCCAACGGCGAATTTTGCCCAGTAATATTCCCCCAGTTCCCGCTGATACACCTGAATATTCCCCTTTTGCAGGGCAATATCCCCCGTCAGACGGTTCGTTTCAAAGCTGTCATTTGCTTTTTCTGATACATTTTTTGCCACTTCACCCAGTTTATCCAAAAAAGCCATTTCATTTCCTCCTTCAGCACTTTCTCAAAACAATCCTTATCATATTTATTTCGCTGTTCTTCCGCAAATTCCTTTTTCTTTCCACCTTTTTTACGCATAAAACCCCTGATTTTTTTCAAACTAAAGGGCGAGGTGATGCAAAATGAAATGGTTCCAAAACATTGAAACCCTGCCCGAGGAAGTCAAGCAGCTAATCCTCCACAACAGTAGGGATATGAACCGATTTTACACCCTCTCCACCCAAGAGCGGCAGGACGTATTGGATCGCATCCGTCCGGCGAATATCCCTGATGAGCCGAGCAATGCCTCTAAACGCAGCTGACCGCAAAAAAAGCAGGTGCAATCTTCAGGCGATGTACCTGCTTTTTTCTTTTCTATACGTTTTTCCCTCGTCCTGTAAAACTATACAAAAAAATCAAAAAAATCCCCGAAAAATCTCCCTTTTTACGGTTGAGAAGCCGCTCACCCTTTGTTATGATAAGCACGGTGCCGCCCTTTTGCGGCATGAGTAAAAGAAACATCAGGCGAAAAGAGAAGGAAAGGGGATCTTCATATGCTGCGCACATTTGCAGACAGCTTAAAACAAGAATTTCGGGGGTACAATGCCGCCGCATTGACAAAGGATTTGATGGCAGGACTGACCGTGGCCGCCGTGGCATTGCCGCTGGCGTTGGCCTTCGGTGTCAGCAGCGGTGCCGACGCCGCCGCCGGGCTGATTACGGCCATCGTTGCCGGATTGGTCATGAGTATGCTTTCCGGCGGGTATTACCAGATTTCCGGCCCCACCGGGGCAATGGCGGCCATATTGATGTCCTTAGTAGCCTCCTACGGTATGGACGGTGTATTCATCGCCACCCTTTTGGCAGGCATTATACTGCTTTTGGCAGGCATATTACATCTGGGCAGGCTGACTACCTTCATCCCTGCCCCCGTTATCACCGGCTTTACCTCCGGTATTGCAGTCATTATCGCTTTGGGACAGATTGATAATTTCTTCGGCACCCATTCCGAAGGCAGTACGGCTCTGGCAAAGCTGTTCAGCTATGGCCGCTTGGGCTTCTCCCCTAATCTGACTGCCGTTGGGCTGGGGCTGTTTGTGATTTTATTTATGGTATTTTTCCCGAAAAAATGGAACGCTGTTGTTCCCGCTTCTCTGTTGAGTATTATACTCACTACCGCCTTTTCTATTTTCATGGGCTTGGACGTACCGGCGGTGGGTGCAATCCCCAAAACATTATTCCCCGAAAACCGTCTGGTATTTGGGGCGTTACAACTGAAAACCATCGGCACACTGATTACCCCTGCCCTCAGTATTGCCATTTTGGGCATGATTGAAAGCCTGCTTTGCGGTGCCAGTGCCGGACGTATGACAAAGGTACGCCTCAACAGCAATCAAGAACTGATCGCCCAGGGTGTCGGCAATATTTTACTGCCCTTTTTCGGCGGCATCCCTGCTACGGCAGCCATCGCCCGTACCAGTGTTGCCGTAAAATCCGGTGCAAGAACTCGTCTGACCGGCGTGTTCCATGCTGTCGGTCTGTTAATCTCCATGTTTTTGCTGGCGCCTGTTATGTCTAAAATTCCTTTGGCATCTTTGGCAGGCGTTCTGATGGTCACTGCATGGAGAATGAACGAATGGGCTTCCATTGGGTATATTTTTTCCCATAAATTCAAGGGGGCTATGCTGGAATTTACCGCCACTATGCTGGCAACCATCATTTTCGATTTGACCATTGCCATTTTGGTCGGCGTACTCATTGGTCTGGTATTTTTGGTATCCCGCCTGTCCTTCATTGAAATCAATTATGAGGACGTGGATATGAACCGTATGCATGTGACCGACCCTGTTTTATGCCAGCGGTACAGCAATGCAAAGGTGGTTTATATCACCGGACCCATGATTTTTGCCAATACCCAAGCCGTTTCCGATATCGCCCTGAAGGTCAAGGGGGCGGATACGGTGCTGTTTTCCATGCGAGGCGTTTCCAATATTGACATCTCCTGCGCCCAGACATTGCGGGAGCTGGTAGAAGGTCTGCGGAGTCAGGGTGTGGACGTCGCTCTCTGCGGTCTGCCGACCCACGCCATGAAAATGATGGATCGCACGGATTTACACGAAATCATCGGCGATGAAAACTTCTACTGGAGCGTAGAGCGTGTGCTTCTGACCAACCGCCCCAGACCACAAAAAGCATCTGCATAAACAAAAGCCGTTATCTGTAAGAACCGGAACAGATAACGGCTTTTTTGATGCAAGCATATGGGGTCATTTTTTACGGTCAATCCTCCACAGAAGCATCATAAAAATCCGCCGGCACATATAACCCATGGGGGGCAAAAAATAAGGAGAATTCCCGAAAGAATTCTCCTTTTTTACATATTGGGTAGGCCCCATTAAAACTTCAGCTCATCTATATCCGCCGTGCCCATGGGGATACCTTTGCCACAACCGGGACAGGCGATTTCTGTTTCCGTTTCCATGGTTTCCTCGTCCACATCGATTTCCTGACCGCAATCGGGGCAGATAAAGGAATAGAAGAAAATGGGTTCTTCCTCGTTTCCCTCTTCTTCCGTCCATTCCATGTCCTCATCGTCCATGAAGGTTTCCAGCATGAAAGCCATATCGTCCAGAATATCCAGAATTCCGTGGAAGATTTTCCCCTCTTTGCTATCCTCGGAAAAACCGCTTCCATCACAAAGCCCTCTTAAATAAGTAATCTTCTTTTCAAAATATTCCATCTCCACAGCCTCCTTTGCTTTCTCAAACAAAACCGGAATCAGCCGTTTGCTCTGCCCAGATATTCCCCTGTACGGGTATCGATTTTGATAACCTCACCCTGATTGATGAACAGAGGTACCTGAATCTGCGCACCTGTTTCCACGATAGCGGGCTTTGTTGCGCCCTGAGCGGTATTGCCGGCAAAACCGGGTTCTGTTTCTGTAATCACCAGCTCTACGAACAAGGGAGGCTCGATACCGAATACCTGCCCATCGTAGGAAAGGATTTTTACTACATCATTTTCTTTCACGAATTTCAGGGAATCCCCAACGTCAGTAGCATTGACAGCAATCTGATCGAAGGTTTCGGAGTTCATGAAATGGAACAGATCCCCATCGTTGTAAAGATACTGCATATCCTGTCTGTCGATATGGGCTCTGGGCATTTTTTCAGTGGGTCTGAATGTTTTTTCCAGTACTGCACCGGTTTTCAGGTTTTTCACCTTTGTACGAACGAAAGCCGCTCCCTTACCGGGCTTTACATGCTGGAACTCCAGCACTACATACGGATCTCCATCTAATTCCATTGTTACGCCGTTTCTAAATTCACCTGCAGAAATCATACTATTTCCTCCTCAAAACTATTTCGTATTTTTCATTCCGATTTCAATGCTTTCTTTTCTGAAAAATAAGCATATCCTTTTATATTTTAATTGATTTTGTCCCATATTTCAATAAAAAAATGAAAAAACAAGACTATTTCCCATATTTTCTGAAATAAATCCGCATCACCTGACGCTCTGCACCCCGTTTCACCTTTGTCACCAACTGATCCCGATTGCAGATAGGCGCCGTCATAATACAGGTCAGCCCTGCCCGATGCCCGCACCACATATCCGTAAACACCTGATCCCCTACCAGTGCAGTGCTTTCGGGGGTTGTCCCCATTATCTCCATGGCACGGCGCAACTTTTTTATCCCCGGCTTTCCGCTTTTATGAATGGCCAGCACGCCTAATTTGCGGTTAAACAGATGAACCCGCTCCTTCGTATTATTGGATAAAATACATAGGCGAAAGCCCTGCCGCCGCAGCATGGCAAACAGCTCCACAATGCTTTCCTCCGGCTCCGCCACGTCAAAGGGTGCAATGGTATTATCAATATCGAACACCAACGCACGGATTCCCTTTTCCTTTAGTTCTGCCAAGGGCATCTCAAATACAGAACGGATATAAATATCCGGAAAAAACCGCTCCAACAGCATCAATCCAGCCCCTCTCCTTCTCTGTCCGCCCGCAAAAGGGCATTCTCATCAATATCCCCCAGCCGTTCCCCGCTAAGATAACGAACCATCACATCGTCCACCTCGCCGGCAACGCCATAGGTCAGCTCAATCCGTTTTGCCCGCAGGATATTTCGGGCGGAGGAGCGGATATTTCCACAAATGACAGCATTGATGCCTTCCTCTGTCAAAAAATCCGCTATGGTTCTATTGCCCAGCGGGATAATTTCTTTTTTCCGAATCAATTCTATTTCCACATCATAGACTGTAAATTCCGTAGCTTGGCTGTATAGCAAGGCAATTTTGCCCTGTACCGTGGGAATTGCAACACGCATACCTCTGCCTCCTTTTCTTCCTCTGCTATTGTATCCGTGAAAGAAGGGCTTTGTCAATTTTTCCCACTATTTTTTTGCGTATTTTCCCAAAAGAGTGTAAAATACTGTAATATAGCCTGATTGCGGCACAGCGACAAAAAGGCATCATAAGGAAAGGAGCGTTCTTTTTATGGACGAAAGAATCAAAAAACTTGCTTATAACTTGGTACATTACTCCTGCCGACTGGAAAAAGGCGAAAAAGTGCTGATTTCCTGCAACGGCATTCACCCCATGCCTCTGGTGAAGCAAATCATCAAGGAGGTCTATCGCACCGAAGCCATACCCTTTGTCCGCCTGACGACCAATTCATTGGATCGCGAGTTATTGCTGGGGGCATCGGAGGAGCAGCAAAAGCTGTTGGCGGATATCGACTGCCGCCTGATGGAGCAGATGGACGCCTATATCGGCGTGCGGGGCGAGGATAATCTGACGGAGCAGTATGATGTGCCCTCCGAAAAAATCGACCTGAAAAACCGCCTGTATGAGGACCCCGTGCATCATCAGATTCGGGTACCTCGCACAAAATGGGTGGTACTGCGCTACCCCACAAATTCCATGGCGCAATCCGCCCATACCTCCTTGGAGAACTTCGAGGATTTCTATTTCAATGTCTGCAATCTGGATTACGGCAAAATGAGCCAAGCCATGGATTCTCTGGTGGATTTGATGAACAAAACCGATAAAGTGCGGCTGGTGGCAAAGGATACGGATATTTCCTTTTCTATTAAGGATATTCCCGCCATCAAATGCGCCGGCGGCTGCAATATCCCCGACGGAGAGGTCTATACGGCGCCGGTACGGGATTCCATTAACGGCGTCATCACCTATAACACACCTTCAGAGTATAACGGCTTTACCTTTGAAAATGTAAAGCTGACCTTTGAAAACGGCAAAATTGTCGATTGTGACAGCAACGATAAGGAACGTATAGAAAAAATATTCAATACCGACGAGGGTGCCAGATATGTAGGGGAATTTGCCCTCGGCGTGAACCCCTATATCACAAAACCCATGAATAATATTTTGTTTGACGAAAAAATCGCCGGCAGTATCCATTTTACCCCCGGCAACAGCTATGATGATGCGCCCAATGGCAACCATTCCGCTATTCACTGGGATTTGGTGCTGATTATGACACCGGAATACGGCGGCGGAGAGATTTGGTTCGACGATAAGCTGATTCGGAAAGACGGACGATTCGTGATTCCGGAATTGGAGGGGCTGAACCCCGAAAATCTGCAATAAAGCTTTGCAAAAACTTATCTCCGTAAAACGGAACAGAGGGCAAGCCTTGCTTGCCCTCTGTTCTATTTCGCACAACTGATTTTTGCAATCGCTCTATGAGTGAATATCCGCATAAAACAGCCCGTCTTTATTGCAATAAAAATAAATCTTCTTTATCCCTCTGCTTTTCAATCTGCATTCGGCCGCCCCCTCCGGATATAGCTTTACCAACTGTATTCCGTCAGGCGATACACCGGCGATAAAAGAAATATAGTGTCTTTTTGTCATATCATGCTCGAATTTGATATAGTATTCATCTTCTACCCGCTCCAAAAAAAGCTTATGCCCTTCCTCCACAGGCTCTGCCTCCGCAGGCATCAGCTGTATCCCATGGCAACACAGCGTCACTTCTCCCATACTGTGAATGACATTTCCACACACAGGGCAAATGTAAAATTGGGAGCGGAGCATATTTGCCGATACATTTCTGTTGCAAATCGTATTTCCGGAAAGCAATTCTGCGATAGAAATGCCAAACGCTTTCGCAATCGGCTCTAATAATGTAATATCCGGATACCCTTTCCCCGTTTCCCATTTTGAAACGGTCTTATCCGAAATATTCAGCTTCTGTGCCAATTCGGTCTGCGTAAATCGGTTTTTTGTCCGCAGTTCTTTAATGACTGCACCTGTCACATACGGATTCATGTTTCATCCCCTCCGTATTTTATTATATAACAATCATAAAAACAGTCTACCTACCCATCGTAGAGTAAAAAAGAACATGGGAAATTATTCCCTTTGCAAAAAACTAATCCCGGCACACGCAACACCAATTCCCAGCATCAGCACCGCCTTGTCTGCATCAATTTCTCTCAAAACAGACAGTACAGTAACGGCAATCCCCATTGCCACGCACACTGCCTTAGGAATCAGTAAGAATATATCCTGCATCTTTGTCTTTTCTTCTTCGCTTGCTGCTTCCGTCTTAATCTGCATCAGCGTATCGACAGATATACCCAGTATTTCTGCAAGCTTTGGAATAGATTCCACATCGGGATACGCAAGATTTCTTTCCCATTTTGATACCGCTTTATCTGTCACACTCATTTTATCTGCAAGCTGAAGCTGTGTCATACCCAATTCTTTGCGTTTTTCGGCAATTATCATTCCCATTGTTGCTTTTTTCATTTTGTTCTTCTCCTTTCTGCATCTTTCTTGATAATTGCATACTAAGATACACATGCCTCTTTATGCAACCTACCGACAGTTTCATTTGCTCGACTGATAGTTTATATATGGTTTAGCAGCAAAGAAAACTGCCTATTCCAACCATTTCAAATAAATGGGGCAAATCTCAATCACAAAATGTTCCTCCTCAATTTCCGTACACGGGTGAGATTCCGCAATATCTATATCTACATCATCAATCTTTGTTCTTCTGAAATCTGCCCTGCTTCCAAGCAGAACATACTGTGCGCCCCAATAGGTGATGTTTCCGGCATCGTCCGGTCCCACAGGGCAGAGTTCAAAGGGCTTCTCTATATCTGCGCCAATATTTTTCAGCCAATCCGCAACAAGAGGATATGCCGACCTGATTTGCCCCACATAATTCCGGCAATATGCGCATGAACAAATATCATCTGACGTCAATGTCTTATAATACGCTTTCGTTTTTTCAGCATTCATAAATTCACCTCCAAAACTCTATTTATTGAATAAATCATAGCTTAATTCCTTTACACAGTCAATCTCCGCCTGCCGTTCTTCTCCGGCGAAACCTCTTGCAGTTTCTTTCACACTGCTTCTTACCGAAAAAATTCTTTTCCGTCCGACCAAAAGTCGTCTTTTGATAATCCATCCAAGCAATCCCTGTTGACAATCGTCTTTTCTGCCTATCTGCAAAACTTCAGCAAAACATAAAACACTGTTTTTAGAGGCTTTTTTCGGCAATACTTTGCCAATTTTTTCCCCGTATCCGTTGACAGCAGAACGGAAAATATAGTAAAATGCAAGTTAATCAGGATAACAGCTGTGAAAAGGAGAGTATGCGGTACGCTGTGGCACAGAGAGCCTCCCTCGCTGAAAAGAGGCCCATGAGCAACCGAAGAACATGACCTTGGAGCTTCGCCCCGACTGCCGCTTCGGCATAGGCTGCGACGGGTTCGCCCGTTATTGCGTAAGGGTATATTTACCCGCTGAGGTTCTTTCCGTGAGGAAGGGGCAAATGAAGGTGGTACCACGGAAATTTCCGTCCTTTGGCATAGGCAAAGGGCGGTTTTTTTATTGTCCGTCCCCTTCCCCGACACAGAAACTATTTTTTATAAAAAGGAGAGATATTTGTGGCAAAACAAAAATTCTATATCACCACACCCATTTATTATCCCAGTGATAAACTGCATATCGGTCATTCTTACTGCACCGTGGCGACAGATACCATGGCACGCTATAAAAGACTGCGGGGCTATGATGTCATGTTCCTGACGGGTACGGACGAGCATGGACAGAAAATCGAGCGTATCGCCAACAGCCAAGGCATGACACCCAAGGAATATACGGACAAAATCGTTGTAGGCATCAAAGAGCTTTGGAAAACCCTCCATATTTCCTACAATAAATTTATCCGTACCACCGATGATTACCATATTAAAGCAGTACAGAAAATTTTCAAACAGTTGTACGACCAAGGGGATATTTACAAAAGCTCCTACGAGGGCTGGTACTGTACCCCCTGCGAATCCTTCTTTACGGAGCATCAGCTGGTGGACGGTAAATGCCCCGACTGCGGCAGAGATGTGGAATTGCTGAAAGAAGAAAGCTATTTCTTCCGTCTTTCCAAATATCAGGACCGTATCATCAAATATATGGAAGAAAATCCGGAATTTTTGCAGCCCAACACCCGCCAGAACGAAATGATAAACAACTTCCTGAAGCCCGGTCTGGAGGATTTGGCGGTTTCCCGTACCTCCTTCAAATGGGGCGTACCGGTAGAATTTGACCCCGGACATATCGTATATGTCTGGATTGACGCCCTTTCCAACTATATCACCGCTTTGGGCTGGGGCAGTGAGGACGATAGCCTGTACCGGAAATATTGGCCTGCCGATGTTCATGTGGTGGGGAAAGAAATCGTGCGGTTCCATTCCATCATCTGGCCCGCTATGCTGATGGCACTGGATATGCCTCTGCCGAAGCAGATTTTCGGCCATGGCTGGCTGGTCATCAACGGCGGCAAAATGTCCAAGTCTGTGGGCAATGTTGTAGACCCCAACGTATTGGTGGATAAATACGGTGTAGATGCCATTCGGTATTTCCTTCTGCGGGAAATCGCTTTCGGGCAGGACGGCAACTTCAATAACGAAGCCTTGATTCAGCGTATCAATTCCGACTTGGCAAACGACTTAGGCAATCTGGTTTCCAGAACCGTGGGCATGATTGAGAAATATTTTGACGGCAAACTGCCGGCAGAAAGAACAGCCACCGCCTTTGATGCGGATTTGAAAGCAACGGCGGCAGAAATTTTGCCCAAGGTAGAAGAAAACATGGATCAGATGCACTTTAGCGATGCACTGATGGAAATTTGGAACCTGATTCGCCGTACCAATAAATATATCGACGAAACCCAGCCTTGGATTCTTTGCAAGGAGGAGGAAAAGAAGGCAGAGCTGGCAAATGCCCTCTACCATGTGGCAGAAAGCATTCGTATCATCTCCATTTTGATACAGCCCTTCATGCCCCTGACCCCCGCAAAAATCTGGGAACAGCTGAACATCACAGAAGGCGATATGACCCAATGGGAAAGCACCAAAACATGGGGTCTGCTGCCTGTGGAACTGTCTGTACAAAAGGGCGAAACCCTGTTCCCTCGTATCGATATGAAAAAAGAGCTGGCAGAGCTGGAAGCAGCCATTAAGGCTTCTCAAGCGACTTCTGTGGCAAATCAGCAGAAGGCGAAAGAGGAAAAGAAAGCCGATGAGCCGGAATACCCGGCGGAAATCACCATTGATGATTTCTGCAAAGTACAGCTGAAGGTTGGCGAAGTATTGGAAAGCAAGGAAGTAGAAGGCTCCAAAAAGCTGCTGCGTAATATCGTAAAGCTGGGTGATGAGCAGAGAGTGATTTTCTCCGGCATCAAAAATGCCTATGCCCCCGGCGAACTGGTGGGCAAACGGGTTGTAGTGGCATATAACCTGAAGCCGAGAAAAATGATGGGAGAAATGTCCTACGGAATGATTCTGTGCGCCGAAGACGGAGATGGCAAGCTGACCGTTCTGACAACCGACGATAAAGACTTCCCCGGCGGGAGCAGCATCAGCTGATGCAATATTTTGAATCCCACGCCCATTATGACGACCGTCGCTTCAAAGAAGACAGAGAGGAGCTCCTTGGGGAGCTTCTCCCTGCTTGTGGCGTAAATCATGTCATCAATGTAGGCTGTGATGTGAAAAGCTCTCAAAGGAGTATCCGCCTTGCGGAGAAATATGATTATGTGTATGCGTCCGTCGGCATACACCCCCACGAGCTTTATGATATTTCCTCTCAGACCATTGAAACCCTGCGGGAATTGAGCCGCCACCCGAAGGTGGTTGCCATCGGAGAAATCGGTCTGGATTATTATTACGATACCCACCCCAGAGAATTGCAGCGGTTCTGGTTCCGCCAGCAGCTTCGTCTGGCGGAGGAGGTCAAAATGCCCGTCATTATCCATTCCAGAGATGCGGCACAGGAAACCTTTGATATCATACAATCCTCTGCCGTGCGGGAAGGGGTCATACATTGCTATTCCGGCGCCGCTCCAATGGCGGTGGATTATGTGAAAATGGGCTTTACCATCGGCATCGGCGGCGTGATTACATTTGCCAACGCCAAAAAACTGGTGGAGGTTGTGGAGGCCGTCCCCATGGAACACATTTTGATTGAAACGGACAGCCCTTATCTGGCACCCAACCCCAATCGGGGCAAACGCAACGATTCCAGAAACCTGAAATACGTGGTGAAAAAAATTGCGGAGATCAAAAATATGCCGCCGGAGCAAGTGGCAGAGATGGCAAATCAGAATGCAAAATCCTTGTTTTTTAAGGGTTTTTTATGAGTTTGTAAATTTTTTTCAAAAAAGTGTTGCATAATTGTTACAAATGTGTTAATATATGTAGCGTAGTAAGAATAAAGATATATCGTGAGATATGTCTTTATTTTTTGCAGTTGTTCAGACGAACCGTAAGAATGCATGCGGAAGTGACGACTCCCCGTGTAAATACGACTGCGAGCCGCCCCCCATTCACGGGCGGAAAAAGGCATAAATCTAATGTCTATCATCTAATAACGAGAGGAACGAAGTCCGCCTTCCCACAAATGGCGCACTGGTTCAAGGAGGAAAAAATGAAAACACATCTTAGAGTATTTGCTATCGTGGTATTTATATTGGCAATCGGCTGCGGCACAGCATCGGCTTACAACAAAACAAATATGCAATCTGTTGTAATCAATATCGACGGTGCACCCCGTATGGTTACCACCGATAAGGAAACTGTCGGCGGACTGTTGGAGGATCTCAAAAGCACCATTGATACAAAGTATATCCTGAAGGACGCAAAGAAAAGCGACCCCATCAAAGCCAAAATGACCATCTCCCTCACTTCTGTGACGGAAAAGGTAGTAGCCTCCACAGAGGCAATTCCTTATAAAACAGTGGAACGCACCACCAACACATTGAAGCCCGGCGAAACAAAAGTCGTGCAAAACGGTGTGGAAGGAAAAATGTCCGTTGTCAGCAAGGAAATTTACCACGGCGATAAGCTGGTGGAAACCCAGTTTGTAGAAAAGAAAGTCCTGACAGAAGCCAAGGACAAAATCGTAGAAATCGGCGCGGCGAATGTGGTAGCAGGCATGACCTTTACCAAGCAGATTAACGCAAAGGTAACCGCCTATACCCCTTATGACGCCGGCTGCAACGGCATTACCGCAACCGGCAGAAAAGCAGGCTATGGTATTGTTGCCGTAGACCCCAAGGTCATTCCTTTGGGCACAAAGGTTTATATCCCCGGTTATGGGGCAGGTCTTGCCGCTGATACCGGCGGTGCCATCAAAGGCAACCGTGTAGACGTTTGTTATATGACCAAATCCGAAGCCTTTACATGGGGCGTGAAAAACGTGCCTGTCTATATCTTAGGCTAATCGGCGAAACAAAACCACGAAGCAAAAGACCACTGAATTTCATTCAGTGGTCTTTTTTCTTTGGCTGAAAAGCCTCATTTCTTTTCATTCACCTTGCCGGAAAGATACTCCATATCCACCCGACATACGCCCGTCACGTCCATTTTGGGCAAAATATAATCATCGGCGTCCTTAAAAGATTCGGGGGCGTATTTTTTGCTGATGAGCCGCAGGGCGTAGAGTTTTTCCTCCCGTTCCTCCACCATAACAGCAATCCCTTCTGCCACAGCACTTTCATAGCGATGGGTATAGGCCTCCCCGTCCACATAGCTGGACGCCACAAAATTCATACATACCTTTGGATTTTCCTTCAAATTATCCAGCTTTCTGCCTGCCATGGCACAATGGAAATAAATTCTATCATGCTCCCCGTCCAAGACATGAGAAACGGCTACACCATAAGGCTGACCTGTTTTGTCTGCCGTGATAAAAATGCCGTATTCCGCCTTTGCTATAATCTCCTTGGCCCGCTCCTCCGTCACCAGACGGTCTTTGCGGCGCATGGGTCGTCCTTCCTTCATGGGCTCCCCCTCCTTCTCTTTTTTCTGTTAGTGTAACATATTCCACGGAAAGAAAAAAGTCATACTTTTTGTTCCAAGGCCTTCTTTCCTGTATTTCCGCACCCTTCGGAAAAACAAAATCACGGCTATATTTCCCTTGTTTTTCGGTAAAAATCAGAATATCTCCTATTTGACATTTACCAAAAAGAAGACTATACTGCAAACCAAGAAATGATTATCCATCACACTTACGGGAGGTGTTCCCACCGTGAAACAAAAATTCGATGTGACAGGCATGACCTGCTCCGCCTGCTCTGCCCATGTGGAAAAAAGCGTAGGCAAGCTGGAGGGCATCGCTTCTGTCAATGTCAATTTACTGCAAAACAGCATGACAGTGGAATATGATGAAACCGCCTTAAATACGGAGGATATTATCCATGCCGTAGAAAGCGGGGGCTATGGGGCGGCTCTGCAAGGGGCAAAAACCGCCGCTGCGGAAGCTGCCGCACCCCGTAACGTGGCGGCGGAGGAAATGGCACACATGAAAAAACGGCTCATTGCCTCCTTTTGTTTCCTGATTCCGCTGTTTTATATCTCTATGGGACATATGCTGGGGGCGCCTTTGCCGCCGATTCTTCTGGGCCACGAGAATATGATGATTTTCGCCCTGACCCAGCTTATCCTTACCACGCCGGTACTCATCATCAACAAAAAATACTTTACCGCGGGCTTCAAAGCCCTCAAAAACCGTGCCCCGAATATGGATTCCTTGATTGCCTTGGGCGCCTCGGCTTCTTATATTTACAGCATATTCGCTATTTACGCCATGGCGTATTACATGGGCAGAGGAAATCTGCCCCATGCCCATCATTACGGTATGGAGCTGTATTTTGAATCCGCCGCCATGATTTTGACCCTCATTACCGTAGGGAAATATATGGAAACCCGTTCCAAGGGCAAAACCTCCGAAGCCATCAGTAAACTCATGGATTTAGCCCCGAAAACGGCAACCGTCCTGAGAAACGGCACCGAGGAAGAAATCCCGGTAGAACAGGTCGTTGCGGGGGATACGGTTATTGTCCGCCCCGGGCAGAGTATCCCTGTGGACGGCAGAGTGACAGAAGGGTTCTCCGCCGTGGACGAAAGTGCCATTACCGGCGAATCCATCCCCGTGGAAAAACAGCCCGGCGATACGGTCATCGGCGCTACCGTCAATAAAAGCGGTTTTTTCAAAATGGAAGCCACCCGTGTGGGCAGTGATACCACCCTTTCCCAAATTATTACGCTGGTGGAGGAAGCCGGTGCATCGAAAGCGCCCATTGCCAAACTGGCGGATAAAGTCAGCGGTGTATTTGTGCCTGTTGTCATTGGTATTGCCATTGTATCGGCTGTGATATGGCTCATCATCGGTCAGCCCTTTGCCTTCGCCCTTTCCATCGGTATTGCGGTTCTGGTCATTTCCTGCCCCTGTGCGCTGGGGCTGGCCACGCCTACGGCAATTATGGTGGGTACGGGTAAAGGTGCAGAGTACGGCATTTTGGTGAAATCCGCCGAAAGCCTGGAGATTGCTCATCAAATCAATACGGTGGTTCTGGACAAAACCGGCACCTTGACAGAAGGACAGCCTATTGTTACGGACGTTTTGCCTGCCCCCGGTGTTCTGCGCAATCCATTTTTGCGGGCGGCGGCTTCTTTGGAAGCCCTTTCCGAACACCCCTTAGCACAGGCAGTTGTCCATTTTGCAAAGGAAAAGGAAATCGCCTTGGAAGCGGCACAAAATTTACAAGCAACTGCAGGGCAAGGCATTGAAGCCGATGTCAGCGGCAAGCGGGTTATAGGCGGCAACCGAAAAATGATGGAGGAAAGAAAGATTCCCCTGACGGATTTCCAACAGATTGCCGAAAAACTGGCGGAGGAGGGCAAAACGCCCCTATTCTTCGCAGAGGACGGAAAGCTTCTGGGCATATTGGCATTAGCCGATACCTTAAAGCCCACCAGCAAAGCGGCGGTAGATGCCTTCCACGAAATGGGCATTGATGTCGTGATGCTGACGGGGGATCATCAGCGGACAGCCGATGCCATTGCCAAAAAGCTGGGCATTCAGGCTGTGGCGGAGGTATTGCCCCAGGATAAGGAGCAGGAAGTACGGCGGTTGCAGGAGGCGGGCAAAAAAGTCGCCATGATTGGTGACGGCATCAATGACGCCCCCGCCCTCACCAGAGCGGACGTCGGTATTGCCATTGGTGCGGGCACGGACGTTGCGATGGAGTCCGCCGATATTATACTGATGAAAAGCGATTTATTGGACGCCGTAACAGCGGTGCAATTAAGCCACGCCACCATTCGGAATATTAAGCAAAACCTGTTTTGGGCATTCTTTTACAACTCTTTGGGAATCCCCTTGGCGGCGGGTGTGTTTTATCACGCACTGCAATGGAAGCTAAACCCCATGTTTGCGGCGGCAGCCATGAGCTTCAGCTCTGCCTTTGTGGTGGGCAATGCGTTACGTCTGAAGCTGTTCCGGCCGAAAATCGGCGGGGTATTGCAAAAAGAAGCACCCGAACAGGAAATGATAGAAAACAACACAAATATAACACATAAGGAGGCGCATCAAATGAAAAAAACATTGAAAATCGAGGGTATGATGTGCAATCATTGCACAGGCAGAGTGGAAAAGGCATTAAACGATATGGACGGTGTATCTGCTACGGTTTCTCTGGAAGGCAAGAGTGCGGAAGTGACCCTTTCCAAGGAAATTACCGATGAGGCATTGGTAAAAGCCGTCACCGATGCAGGCTATGAAGTCGTAGATATTCAAGGATAAGAACCTTTGGGGGCACCCGTGAGGCACGCCCCTTTCGGCAGGGATTCGTCCCCGCAACCGTTTTTTTAGGGCAGGATAATTCCTGCCCTTTTGTTTTTGTACTGTTATAAACTTTCTTTTGGGGCATCCTATCGGCAAAGGAGTTGATACCATGACCACAGACCATATCCGTTTTCTCTGGATTTTCCTCTGCTTTTTGCTGTCCTTTTGGAACGGGCTTCCGCTTGCCGCCGCCCTGACCCTTTGTGCCGATTATTTCCTGCTGTTTACGCCCCACTATGCCGCAGGAGTGGTCTTTTTTCTATTGGTCCAATACACCTATATCCAAGCCCTGCGAAATCGCCCTCTTTCCCTTTGGGGCATTCTGCTTTCCCCTTTTTTGATGAACCTTCCCCTATGGCTTTTAGGGCTCCTGTATGGACTGCTGTTTTTGCGGCATTTTTCCCTCGCCTACAAAGGCATTCCTCCCAAACAAAAAGAGCCCCCGATTCCTTCAGGTGCTCTCTCCATTACGCTTTTGCCGCAGGCAGCCGATTCCTGCCGACGGCTCTATTTCCTTGCATTGATACTCTTTGCCCTCTGTGACATAACCGTGGCGTGGGGCTATCTCCATCGCCCCTTGCCAAATCTCATATGGCTGTTTTACGCCCCCGGTCAGCTTTTACTGGCACTTACTGCCAAAGGGTCGCTGCCTCGGCCATAACTTTATCTCCCTCAAAGAGGAAGGTCTGTACCTCTTTGCCGTTCTCCGTATCTTTCACATAGGTCTTGACCTGCACCGTATCCCCCCGCATACATTCCTTGCGGTAGACCATACGCACGTCCTTTAGTGTCATGCCGTCATAAATTTCATCGGGCACATCGTCCATAACCCATTCCCGATATTTGACGTTATTGGCGTGACCGTTGGTATCCGTATCCCGCCTTGTCACGGTAAATTCCCGTGCAGAAAGCAATTCGCCCTCTGCCTCCTTGGGCATAAAGAATTTCTCATCAGCGATGGCAGGCTCCTGCCTTTCGCAATAGCTTTCCACCATATCCTTGGGGATATTGGTGGGTCTGCGGCGGTTAAAATCCATGAAAATCCAGCGGGAGGCACCCTCCAAAAGGCGGTTCCCCTCTGCATCTAAAATATAAAAGCTGCGCTCCGCCTGAAAGCGCAGGCATTTATCACACCACGTCTGTATCTGTATGGTTTCCCCGTGGTGGGGCAGTCTGCGCATCTGTAAATGCCAGTTGACCACAGACCAGCCCCATTGCCGTTCTGCCAAATATTCCAGCGTATAGCCCAGACTGTCCGCATGGGCCACAGCCACCTCCTGCAAAGAGGCAAGCAATGCCGCCGGGCTCATTTCCCGTTTTCCGTCTATCTGAAAATAGGAAACCTTTTGTGCCTCTTCATATCCAACTCTATCCATTTTCACCCCTCCTTACAGCATCGGAGAAACCAGCCTTGCAATGGCTTCCTTCACCTTAAACCACCATTTTCTCCTATGATACCATTCTTTTGTAATTTCAATACAATTTCCCAAATCACGGAGGAAATCCGCCTCCAATTCCTCGGTTATTTTTTCATCGAACATAAAGGCATTGACCTCAAAATTCAAAGCAAAGCTGCGGATATCCATATTAGCCGTACCCACAGAAGCCACCTGTCCGTCAATGAATAGGGATTTTGCGTGGATAAAGCCTTTTTCGTACTGATAGCAACGCACCCCTGCCTCCAGCAATTCACCCAGATAAGACATACTGGCCCAATAGACAAAGAAATGATCCGGATTGCCGGGAATGATGATACGCACGTCCAAGCCGGAAAGCGCCGCCACCCGCAGCCCTTCCAGAATACCGTCATCAGGCACAAAATACGGGGTCGTCAGATAAATATGATCCTCCGCCTCGTTAATCATTTTATAATAGCCGTTACGGACATTTTTCCACTGGGTATCGGGCCCGCTGGATACGATTTGCGTCCGCACTCCCTCAAACTGACTGCGTTCCGGAAAATACCGTTCCGCCAGCTGTATCTTCCCTTTCTTCGCCGTGAAATTCCAGTCCATGATAAAGCGCATCTGCATCTGATCCAAAGCGTCCCCCTGAAACCGCAGATGACTGTCCCGCCAAGGGCCGTAGCGCTTCACGATGCCCAAATATTCGTCCCCTACATTAAAGCCGCCGATATAGCCCACCTCTCCGTCAATGATACAGAGCTTACGGTGATTACGGTAATTCAGCCGTACCATAAAACGGGGCAGAAACGCCGCTGTATACCCGCCTGCGGCATGCAGTTTATCGAAAAAATACTTCGGCAGACGGATATTGCCCATACCGTCGTATAACAGGCGTACCTCCACGCCCTCGGCGGCCTTTTTCGTCAGCTCCTCCACCAGACGGGTACCCAGCCTGTCCCCCCGCCAGATATAGTATTCCATGTGGATAAATTTTTTCGCCCGACGAATATCCTGTACCAAGGCCTCAAATTTATCCTTCCCGTTGTTGAAATATTCCACTTTATTATTGAACGTCATCCAGTTGCCCGAATTTAGGTGGAGGTAAGCAAGGTCTGTCAGATATTCCGCCTCCACCAACCGTCCCCGTTGGGCGATGATGCTTTTTTGCTCCTGTATTTTTTCTATGGAGCGGACATTGTGGAACAGATAATTATAATACACCCCTTGGTCATAGCGTTCCTTTTCCCGAAACGTTTTTTCCCGCTTGCTGTTTCTGCCGAACACCATATACACCACAAAGCCGAGGATAGGGACAAAAAACAGCACCAACAGCCACGCCCAAGTGCTGGCAGGGTTCCGCCGTTCAAAAAATACCACAAGGCTTGCCAAAATCACGTTGCCGACCAATACGAGAACTCCGATAAAGCCTAACGCAGACAGTATATCTGCCATATCCCTTCCCTCCTTTTTCATAACAAAAATCACATTCTAGTAGTATACTATACCTTTCTACCCTCATGCAACTGTCCCTATGGGAAAAAAATCGAAAAAATTCCGAATTTTACTTCCCTAAAGCGAAAAACAATGTTAGAATAATAAAATATGAATATCATTTGCAAAGGCAATTTGCTATAAGGAGGAACCACTTTGAATTTTTCAGATGTATTGATTATTATTTTTATTATTTTGGCATTGCTTGCCGTGGGGCTGTATTTCCTCAATAAAAGAGGAATGAAGCGAATGGTACAAGCACAGGATTTTATCGACCAGAACCGTACCACCGTTCAAATTTTTGTCATTGATAAAAAGCAGGAGAAACCCTCTCCCTCCAATATGCCAAAGGTGGTATATGAACAGATGCCCAAATCGGCAAAAATACGAAAAACAAATCTGGTGCGTGCCAAGGTTGGGCCGCAAATCGTCACACTGATGTGCGATAAGCCTGTGTTCAACGCTTTGCCCGTGAAAAAGAACGTAAAGGTAGACTTGGCAGGTATGTATATCGTCAGCATCACAGGCCTGCATTTGGAGGATAAGAAGAAAAAGACCTTCTCCGAAAAAATGTCCGCCAGCGTAAACCGCACCATGGAAAAACAGACAACAAAAGCGAAAAAATAAGCGAAAGCCCCTTCTGTCACAGAGGGGCTTTTTGATTGGACGGGATAAGGCTTTCCCCCATGGCTATCTGTTTGGTATGGCTCCGTTTCCCAAAATGCGAAACATATCTTCCGTCAGGGCGTCAAAATCCTCCGCAAATTCCATGAGGCGGTTGCTGATATAAGCCGACGCCAGGGTATAGTGGATATTCAGTATATCTTCATTGATGCGTAAGGCCTCCCGCAGGATATAAAGTAAGCCGTTAATATCCTTCAACTCTATCGCTAAATTCTGCAAATCCCAAAGATATTGTTTTCTTTTTTTCTCTTGCCTGCCCATTGGTTTTTTCTCCTTTCTGTGGTATTGTTAAGGTGTAAACCTTAACTTGGTTATATTGTATCTCTAATATTAGAGATTGTAAATACTTTTTATCTAAATTTAGAGATTTTAGCGATTTGCACAAAAACGGAGGGTTTTCTTTATGTATAATTCATCAAGCATCGCCGACCGCATCAAAGCTACAGCTAAATTACGCAATATTTCTATAAAATCGCTTTTAGAAAATGTTGGACTTGGATTTAATACGATGTCTAATATGAAAACCTCTATGCCAAAGGCTGATAACCTCGCCAAAATTGCAGATTACCTCGACTGCTCCGTAGATTATCTCCTTGGTCGCACCGATAATCCGGAGGTCAATCGGTAGCGTAACGCAAAATAACCAAATCCTTCCTACTTTTTCAGGCGCACCTGCGCCGCTTTTCTCTATGCCCTTTCGGGCCTGTGGGGAGGGTATTTCTAAGGGGAACCTTGCTCCCCTTGGACCGTGTAGGAGGGTGTGGGAACCTTTTCGGAACGGTTCCCACGTTTTTTCGTACTTTTTTTCAAAAAAAGTACAGCGAGTCACCGGTCTTTGCGGGATACGAATGTCATGGCGAACCCTGATGTGAACGTAGCCCCATTTTGCCCGAAAGGGCTGAAATAACATCAAGTGAAAATATAGTAAAAACTTCATACAAATGCACAAAATATCGAGAGTTCTATTCTTTCAGATAAACCAAGGAGGTCAATCGGTAGCGTAACTTTGATTGGACTGAATAGGGCTTTCCCCCATGGCTATCTGTTTGGTATGGCTCCGTTTCCCAAAA